>NZ_JBEMBC010000105.1:1560-6856 GCF_040274425.1 Carnobacterium sp. | reverse complement strand
TTTATATCTGTTTCCATTTTTTTTATATTCTCTCCCTTATTCTCATTAAGTGTACGCAAAAATAGCACCTCATCTTTTGATGACGCACTTAGCTACTCTATTTGAATATAAGAAGTATATAAAAAACTGTACAAATCACCCTCGTCATCATCTGACATTAAAAAAACACCCCCTTTTTAATTTATTATACCAAAGCTAACATACTAGTTTTTCATTGTCAAATACTCCATGCAGAACAGTAAATAAGTTCCCAAAAATCTAATACTTTTCAAGAAAATATTTTAGTCAAATTCTAATTAATAGAACTCTCTATAACCTCTGAGTTATTTTCTTCATCATTATTATCTAATTCCAATTGCTCACGAAGCAAATTAGAAACTCGATTTACTTCTTCATCAGTTACCATTTCATAATAAATATCATTCATCTTTTCTCCTGTACCGCTTAATTGTATTTGCTCAATATTTGCGGCAGCTGAACTATAGTCATTAAAGATATCTACCATGTTTTCAAACGTTAAATTTGTCTTCATATTGTTTTCTAACGTATTTAATAACTCACGGTACTTTAAGATAGAAGAAAATGAACTAGCTTTCTTAATGGATGCGTCAAGTACTTGCCTCTGCCTAGCTTGTCTACCATAGTCTCCTTGAGGATCTTCATAGCGCATACGTGTATATGCTAAAGTTTTTTCACCACTCATTTTAGTTGGTTCTCCCTTACTAAATTCATGTCCATCTTGTATAAAAGTTAATGGTGGGGTGATAGTAACTCCTCCAAGTGCGTCTGCTAATTCCTGCAATCCTTTCATATTAATTTCAACATAGTAATCAATTGGAATATTTAATAAGTTTTGTACTGTATTGATTGACATCTGTACTCCACCAAAAGCATAGGCATGATTAATTTTATCTTTTGTTCCATGTCCAATAATTTCAGTGTATGTATCACGAGGGATACTTAAAATAGTCATTTTTTCTTTTCGTTTATTAACTGTTAATAACATGACAGTATCCGAACGGCCCTTTTCAGTTCGTCCTAAGTCCCCACTATCTGTTCCTAACAGCAGCATAGAAAAAGGGTGATCCTCTACTTTGACGTCAATAGGTTTAGAACGCTTATTCTCTGTTTCAATATTTTTAAAAACAGTATCAGAAGCATTACGTACATCTATGTACACTTTCCAACCAAATAATCCTCCTGTAACTAGTAGTGCAAGTGCTAAAATTAGAAACACTCTTACTTTATGACTCCGTTTGTTTGCTTGTTTTTCAGAACGTTTATTTGTCATAGAACTTCTCCCTTTTGTTTATAATAGTTTCTACTTAAAATGTACTTTCGGCTAAAGAAAGATCTATAAAGCTAATTTTTACTGAGCAGATGATACAAAATTTTTTATCTTAACTTACTCCTCCAATTCTTGAACACTTTCTCAACGAGCTCTATCCAAATTCTTAAATACTTCACTAAAGTCAAAAATGGCATTCATAAAAATCTACTTATTGTAGATATCTAATGATATTCTGTTGCTTTAATAGAATATCAAAATTTCCTTAAATTTTCCTATGGTTTTCCATAAAAAATATTTTACGTATCTTATAAAGTAAAGAAGTACATTCAATAGACTTATTGAATGTACTTCTTTACAGGTAACTTTGATTCTTATTTTTCCTCTTATTTAATATTTAATAGGAAATATCAATATCGTTTAAAACATTATTGTCTTAAAAGAAAATTAGAAGTAAGATACCTAAAATAAAACAATAATAGGAAAAATAAACTAATTTCCCTTTTTTCATAATTCCCATAAACCACTTCATAGCAAAATAGGACATTACAAGAGCTGCAATAAATGCAGCTAAATACGGAATGGCTAAGTCGGTTTTATTTGGTTCATTTAAAAAATCAGAAAAACCTAATATCACTCCTCCGAGACTTACAGGAATATATAGCATAAATGAAAATCGAAGTGCGGTATCTTGTTTCATTCCTACAGCAATAGCTGAAATAATGGTTGCTCCAGAACGACTAATTCCCGGAGTCAAGGCTACAGCTTGTCCTAATCCTACTATTAAAGCATCCTTTATAGTAATATCACTCTCGCTTTTATTACCCTTTATATTTCGAATCAACCATAAAGCAGTACCTGTCGCAAATAACATTAAAGCTATTACTATCATACTAACATTGTCTGCTATATAGTCCTTTAATAAGAATCCGAGAACACCTGCCGGAATGCTCCCAATAATAATAAATAAAACAAAGAAAAAATCACTCTTATAGCGAGCATTTTTCGTTTTCAAATAATGAATTGAATTTGTTGCAAGTCTTAAAATGTCCTTCCTATAAATAAAAACAATAGCAACTAGCGAAGCTGTATTGGTTAGTATAGCAAATGTAAATCCCTGTTCACCTAGTCCTAATATTTCGCTAGCAATCATTACATGTCCACTAGATGACACAGGAATTGGTTCTGTAAATCCTTGAACCAACCCAATAATTATCATTTTTATTATCAATGTAATATCCAAAACTTCTATATACATCTCCTTATCATTGCTTCAATTGTTAGCACTCGAATACTTAACTATTATGTTCTATTCAAAAAGTAACTAGTATGCAATTCATAATTACAATCATTTACTTATAAGCGATTTACTACTCTTCTACCATAAACTGAGCTTTGTGAAGGCTAGCATAACTTCCACCTTTTTCTAACAACTCTTCGTGTGTACCAACTTCTAGGATATGTCCTTGATCTAAAACAATAATTTGATCAGCATTCTTAATAGTCGACAATCGGTGAGCAATGACAAAACTGGTGTGCCCTTCCATCATTTGTAAGAAAGCAGATTGAATTTTTTGTTCCGTTAATGTATCTACAGAACTCGTTGCTTCGTCTAAAATCAACATGTCTGGATTAGAAATCATTGTACGCGCAATTGTCAATAATTGTCTTTGTCCTTCTGAAATTTTTATCCCGCTTGATCCAATATTTGTATCTAGTTTTTCAGGTAATCGAACTACATAGTCATACATGTATGTTTTCTTCAATGCATCATAAATTATTTCATCTGTTGCATCTTTATTTCCATATTGAAGATTTGCTCGTAAAGATCCATCAAAAAGCCAAGTGTCCTGTAAAACCATGCCAAAACTCTGCCGTAAACTATCTTTAGTTATAGTACGAATATCAGTTCCATCAATAGATATGCTTCCTGAGTCAACGTCATAAAAACGCATGAGCAAGTTAATCAATGTGGATTTCCCAGCACCCGTTTTTCCTACAATAGCAACTGTTTCTCCCGCATAAACTTTCAAACTAAAATCAGTAATTAAAGGTTCATCCTTCATGTAGGCAAAATCAACCTGCTTAAATTCTACTACTCCTTTAGCGTTTTTTAGAACTTTCGCATTGGTTTCATCAGGTTTTTCAATAGTTTGTTTCATGATATCATACGTTCGATCAAGTCCAGCTATTGCCAATTGAATTTCTGTAGTAATTCCAGAAATCTCAATAAATGGTTTAGTGAATTGTGTCGAGTAAATCGTAAAACTAGAAATAATTCCAATCGTAACATCAGTATTGCCATAAAAAATCAACAGTCCACCTACTAAACCAACTGCAGTATACGCTAAATGGTCCACAACCCTTGAAAGAGGATTGGTTAAAGAAGACGCAAATTGAGCTTTTTGCCCTTCTGTATATAACTGTTGATTGATAGCTTCAAATTTTTCTTGAGTAGAGCTTTCTTGTTGAAAAGCTTTGACAATTTTTTGATTTAAAATTCGTTCATTAATAAACCCAGACAATTCTCCCGTTATCTTTTGTTGGCTTTTAAAACGATACTGAGAAGTTTTCGCTACAAACCACATAACAAAAAAGATAATCGGTGCTGCAACCAATACAACCATTGTCAGTATCGGACTTAGCACTATCATAAAAATAAATGCCACAATCAATGTCGATACACCAGAAAACAACTGCATCAATACAGAGGAAACAGCTACCGATACATTATCCATATCATTTGTAAAGCGACTGACAATATTACCATGAGCTGTTTGATCATAATAGTTCAGCGGAAGTTTATTTAAATGGATAAACGCATCCTTGCGTAGTTCTGCAATCGACTTATACGCAATACGATTGGCTAAAATTTGAATTAGCCATTGGCTAACCACTGTAACAACTAAAATACCTGCTAATAAAATTAGTGTTCGATATAAAACAGAAAAATCTACTTCACCTGCTCCAATCAGCAAGTCTACTCCTACTCCTATATAGTAAGTCATCAAAACAACCGATGCACCACTAAACAAGCCAAATATACTGGTGAATATTAAATCTTTTCGGTATTTAGTAAGGTATGGCCAAAATAAATTAAATCCTTTGGAAGATATTTTTTTCATTTTAGACCTCCTCCTGTGAAGTAACTAATTCTTGATAAGCTGTAGAATGTTTCATCAATTCGTCATGTGTTCCGCTAGCGACAATTCGTCCACTGTCCATTAGTAAAATCTGATTAGCTTGTTGCAATGACCGGATTCGTTGCGAAATAATGATGACGGTACCGTTTAAATTGTTTTTCAAAGCTTCTCGCAAATCCAAATCAGTTTGATAATCTAAAGCAGATAATGAATCATCCAATATCAATACTTTTGGCTTATTAACAATTGCACGAGCAATCGTTAACCTTTGGCGTTGACCACCAGAAAAATTCTTCCCATTTTCCATTATAAGAGTATCCAACTTATTGGGTAGTTTTTGAACAAAATCTAAACACTGTGCTATTTTTAATGCTTCCCAACACTCGTCATCCGTTGCATCTGCTTTACCCCACTGTAAATTCTGTCGAATTGTTCCGTGAAACAACACTGCTATTTGAGGTACCATTTTAATCTGATTACGCAATTCTTTTAAATCCCATTCTTTGACATTTAATCCAAGAAAGTTAACATTACCAGCACTAGCATCATAAAAGCGCGGAATCAACTGTGTCAAAGTCGTTTTTCCACTTCCGGTTCCCCCAGTAATCCCCATAACTGTGTTATCCGCTACGGAGAAATTAATATCCGTTAACGAAAGTCCAGCATCTTTACTATACCGAAAATCAACCTGATTAAATTCAATTAATGGCTGATTGATTTGGTTCACATTTTTACTGTTTTGTGGAGAAGTTAAGCTTGGATCAGTGTCCAATACCTCGTTCACTCGCTGCCCCGAAGCATACGCACGAGTAAAAACAACTATGAGGTTTGATACGACAATCAAAGCAAGCAACATTTGATTCAT
>NZ_JBEMBC010000105.1:0-1149 GCF_040274425.1 Carnobacterium sp. | reverse complement strand
ACTTAAAAAGGGTGCACGCACAACAAGGCGAATCAACATAGCCAATGCCAGTTGTAGTTGATTAACATCGTTAGTCATTCTAGTCACTAACGTATCTGTTCCAAAAAGATTTAAATCCTCATGGGAAAATTGATTGATTTTTCTCATCAATCGATTCCGCAACTCCGTTCCAAAGCCTTGTGATGCAATGGATGAAAAATATTGACAGATTATAGCGCAAACTCCCCCAGCTACAGTTAACAATACCATCCATCCTGCTATTTGCCATATACGAGTACTATTCCCAACCTTAATTCCTTCATCAATCAATTTTGCCATCATAAACGGCAATAGTAATTCAAAAAAAGCTTCTAAAAACTTAAAAAATGGCCCCAATATAATTTGTTTCCGATAATTTTTAGCATAACTCAATAAGCGTACCAAACAAACACATCCCTTAATTCTAAAGATTTTTTTATAAACTTCACCTTATTTAGACCTTAAATAGCTAGTGAGAGCACTGAATCATTCTTAGTGTACTTAATATTGTTTAAGATTTTATAAACGGTGTAACCCCATTTATCTTTTCAGAAGGAGAAATGAGGCGATTAAGAATCATTTTTTCATAAATGATACGAAGAATTAATGAAATAACGATCAAATATATAAATGGTGAGAAGGTGTTCGCTGTTAACGTCCCAATTTCTAAAATTGATTTAAATAAATAAGCAGCTACATAGAAACCTACAGAAGTTGTACCAGCGATAAATACTCTATACCAATTGAACGGCATACACGCTTTGATTACAGCAAAAATACTGATTCCTGCAAGAACATAGTACATCAATGTAGTAGTTTCCAATTGAGACCATCCTTGAGACTGGCTTGTAAAATAAATTACAATTGTATTTAATACGACTAGTAGCGCATTGGGTAAAGCATTGTTTAATACTGTATATAAAAAGTTGTGCGTAACTCGTTCTTTATTGGCCTCAAAAGATAAGAAGAAAGATGAATACCCTTCAATCACTAAATCAATTAAGGTAATTTGTATGGGTATAAATGGAAATGCTAATAAACTGATTGCACAAATAACAGCCATTATAAAGGAATAAATTGTTTTAATAAAGAATATGGAAGCTACCTTCGTCAAATTATTCACTACTCGCC
>NZ_JBEMBC010000104.1:0-6915 GCF_040274425.1 Carnobacterium sp. | reverse complement strand
GAGAAGATTATCCATATCACCAAACATCCCAAGAAATTACTTAACGCCTTTCACCTTAGCAAAAACTAAAATTCCATCCGTGACTATTCCTCCTAAAATAAAGTTGTTTGTTCTACGAAATGAAGATTTTCTTTCCTGGTCGTACTGTATTCTGTTGGAACAAAAACTAATCTTGATTCTTTCTTTCCGGAAACGCCTGGCATCTCTTCGATGTAGAAATCATCATCGATATAAAGAGATTTTTCAGTGATCAATACACCAGGTATAAAGACTTGTTTGTTTTTATCGAACTTTTTCAATTCTTTAATTAAATTACCTGCAGTTGTTTTCATGTTGCCTCCTGAAAGGATCTAAGGTCTTTTGTTCTCGACCTTAAATCCGTGAAGTGTGCTTTCGATTTGTGTTTCTTTTTCTCTATCAAAGCTTTGAATCTTTTTGAGACGTTCCATAAACGCTGCTTTTTCTTCTTCGCTCATCGGTTTTTCTTCAATTTGCTGATTTTCTTCTTTGGCCCAATCCGGAAGTGTTTCTTTTCGAATTGAAGGATTTCCGCCATAAGAAGGTTTCTTTTTACTGTTTTCAAAGGCAATATCTGCAACCTTTACTTCATCCATGGTTTTTATACCAGCCTTATCCCAATTTTTCATGATACCTTCAGCATATGGATAGCCTTTTAAAGCCAGTGCAGCTCTGCTCATTGCTTCGATGACTAATTCTTCACTTAAATCGTCAATCCAAAAATCTATATTTTGACTAGTAATAGGATTTTCTATTATTTGAAAGTGTTGCTGATAAAATTCATGAGCTTTATTGCCTGGAGGGACTACAACGTCATCATCGCTCTTGTTACTGTTGTTTCCTTTGCTTTCCTTTACTTTACTTTCCTCTACTTTACTTTGTGTACCAGCGTCTACATTTTCATCAAGTGAGCTAGATTTAATGTTTACATTTTCGTCAACTGACGGTGGGTTAATGTTTACATAAACAATATTTTTATATTTTTCTATCTCATTACGGCTTAAAAGTAGATATTCTCGCGCGACTTCGACTTCTTTTCTTCTAACACAAGCTTCAAAATACCGCTTCTGGACCCCTCTTGAAGTTAGGATTCCATGTTTTTTGTAAAGATCGCTATTAAACACATCCCATTTAAATGTTGCATTAACTACGTCTGACAAGTAGTTAATGTCTACATTTACCCTTCGAGAGAAAAGTTTTTGTTCCTTTTCGCCCCATTCATAGTAATAAGACGTTGCATATATCTTCATTAAAAGTTTTATGACGATTCCAAAACCTTTGATTCCAAAATCTGCTTCAACTAGAGCTAGTTTGTCATCTTGATCAATATCAGTATCAAGAGGAAAATAGTCTAACCCTGCGTTTGTCGGCCTTGCCATTTGTGTTTCACCTCGTTCCTAAGCGATATACACCGGGACTCCAGTTATCGCTTGTATTTCTTTTTTAAAACGTTCTGCGTCTGAATTGGCATCTGATAAGTGAAGCAGCCAAACCTCTTGTAACTGACTTATATCATTTGATTTTATGAACGTTTTGACATTTTCTAATTCAAAATGACTTTTTAAAAGTCTGTTCTTTCTATATGCTCCAATACGTCCAGAAGCAATGTTTTCATCCAAAATATCCAACGAGTAGTTACATTCAATCATCAAATGAGTAATACCTGGAAGCTTGTATTTGATATAGTAAGTGTCAGTAGCAAATAGTAATCGATCACCATCTTTTGATTGGATAAAAAAACCTAAAGGCTCTTTGACATCGTGCTGAACATCGAATGGCAAAACTGTCCAGTTGCCTATTTTTTGCTCGTTTAACGACTTTAAAATAGTTGACCGATAACTAGGAATATTCAACACTTCTTGTGTCCCAGCGCTTAAAAAAACGTCCACTCCAGTTTGTTTAATAAGTTGGTTCACATATTTTTTGTGATCGCCATGCTCATGTGTGATTAGGCAGCCATCTACAGACTGCCAATCAACATCATTCATCTTTTTTAAACTTATTCCTGCTTCTAACATCAACGATCTCTCACCATCAGATATTACATAAGAGTTTCCATCACTATTAGAGCCGTATACATTAACCTTAATCATGATTAGAACTCTGGATCGTTTGCAAATGGAGGTTTGCGGTCATCGAACAACGCTTCTTGTGTTGGTTCATTTTGATTGATTGTTTCTTTTTCAACTTCTTTGATTGGTTTTTTATTTTTTTCATCCGGTTTATCAAAATCAATAATTTTAGAGTTTGCATTTTCATCAATTTCTTGTTGAGCTTCTTCGACTGGTTTAGGAGTTTCAGAAACACTACTTTCTTCTTCCGTATATAAAGCTCCAACATTATCTGGAAAAGCTTCGCGCAATGCGTTTACGATAGCTGTCTTACGGATCATGTTTAAAGGCATATCTTTCCATGTTGCTTGATTTTTACTGAACTCAGAAAGAGAAAGTCGTACGCTAATTGGACGTTCGCGGTCTTTTCGGTAGACTTTAGCCCATCCACCAATCAGCACATCACTTTTAAGCTTCACAGCACCTTCAACTTCGATCAGTTCATCTTTACGCTCGACGATAATTCCGGCTTCTAAACCATTGTATTGAGAATGTGTTTCAGCCCGTTTCATAAATGCTTCTTTTGAAACAATGATTTGTGCTGGTTGGTTACCAAATTTGATTAAATACGCTTCATTCAAGAAAGGGTTCAATTTTTGGAACTTACAAAGCTGCATAAACATTACTATTTCTTGATCTGAAACATTCCCGTTTCCTCTAGTTAGATATTGAGCCACCATATTCCCACTTAGTTTTACTTCGTTACCATTTACTTCGTACGCTATAGGTGTTGTTAATGCTGATTCGTTTGCCATGTTTATAACACTCCTTCAAGTTGTTTAGATTCAACTTTCAATTCTTTTTGATCCTTTTTTGCGATTAATTGGATCAATTGCGGTTCAACTTCAACTTTCCAATTCGTAACTCCTTCAGCGTTGTCGATAAATATTGGAACTTTAACTTCTTTTAATCTAGAAAGAGTATTTACGATGTCTGCACCAGCATTGATTCTTTCACCATTGCTCAATCCTCCAGTGAAGGGTGTACCATCAACAATTGGCTCGCAAATCTCTTCTAGACCTCCGTTTATTGCTGTATCGAATAGCTTCCATTCAACAATTTGGAATTGACTATTGATTTTGTCTGTTAACAAAGCGACTTTAGTTCTAACGAATTCATCTAGCAGGAATAATTGTTTTTCAAGTTCTCCATAACGAGCGCTCTTAGTCTTTTCTTCTGAAATTAATTCGTCTTTACGTTGTTCTTGTTTTTTAACCATTACGAATTGATATAGAGTATCGCTAACTTCTTCAATGTTTGCTTTCAAAGCATTCAATCGCGTTTTCTTAACGAGCAATTCACTTTCTGATGATTGATTAACTGATTCGATTTCAGTTTCAATTTCTTCGATAGTTTTATTTATCGCAGCGTACTCTTTTGTTTCTTCAAAAGGAACTGTAGCCGATTGAATAGCTTTAATATGTTCTTTAATGACTTCATGCTGCGCCTTCAGTTGATCACGTTCTTTTTCAGCTTTCTCGTAATCTGTATTCACTTCTAAAATAGTTTTAAGATCTGTTATTTCAGTTTCTAACAAAGCTTTACTTTCATTTAAAATGACACCTTGTTTGTTTATTTCTTCAAGTTTATTAGCTTTCGTAACATTGAATTCCATAGCTTCAGCTTCATAGTTAGCTTTTATTTTCTCTAATTCTTCTGGAGGGTAATCTTGGCCACAAAATTGGCATGCTGTTTTATGCTCATCGAATGCTGGGAATACATCATCACGAACCTTAAAGAAGTCATTCCTTAACTTTTCTTGGTCCTTAACGATTGCTTTAATCGAATTTTCTTTGGCTGCTATTTCTGATTTTGTCTTATTTATTTTTTCTTCTTCTTTCAAAAATGCATTCTGTGCATCCATAGCTTTCTCAAAAATTTCTTGTCTTCCCTTTTGCAGACCATCAATTTTTTTATTTTGATTAACTTGATACTCGCTTCTTTTTGTTTCTAGGTTTGCTCGTTCAGTTTGGATTTCTGAACGTTTATTCGATACGAAACTACCATTGATAAAAGATGAAATTTCTTGTTCAAGTTCGAGTAATTGTTTTTGCAACGTTTCTTTTTCTTTTTCTAATTCTTCTTTATTAATACCAGTTAAAGAGCTTTCTAATGCAGAACTGAAACGATCGGCTTCATCGATACGGACAGCTATTTCTTTAATTTGATTTTTAAGATTAATCTTCTCTTCAGCAATTAATGAACGTTTATCGTCAATGGATCTTCCTTCAAGGATTTTAGTTAAAGGAGCCAGTTTTTTATCACTTTCAATTACAGCTTGATCACTCAAGTCTCCAGATAATTCAAACAACATTTTGCGACGTTCTTTTTTATCCATGACTTCTGGTACATAATAGATATTTGTAAGCTGCTTGAATGATTCTTCATCGATTAGATCAGCGACGATTTTATTAAAATCTGTCTTGGACTTTTTCAAATCATCTACACGATAAGTTGTTGTGTGACCAGTAAACTCGCTTGTTTCAAAACCACGCTTTTTAGTCCAGTTTTCTTTAGTCATTCTGGCCAACTTTAATTCTTGTTCGTCTACAGTAAGAATTAGTTCAACTTCTGTTTCTAAATGATGAATAGGATTGTTATCTTCATCCAAAGGTTTCCAAGGGAAATCTTGCTTGTTCTGAGAGTTCTTTCCGAATAGCACATACCAGAAAGCGTCGAACACTGTTGTTTTTCCGGATCCGGTTTCGCCAAAAATTGTTAAGTCGGTATCATTTGCATTTAGTTCAAATTCTTTAAAACCTTTAAAATTACGTAATTTCATGTTTTTAATTGTGATAGTTTTCATGTTCTCGCTCCTTTTTTGTGTTAAAATGAATACAACATTTAGTTATTTAAACCTTGAACCTCTGTTACAGCAGTGGTTCTTTTTTTGTTTATTTTTTATCATTCTTCTTCACAACTTTCGCAAGTTCTGGGATATCCAACTTCTTGAAAATCTTCCATCCAACTACCGCATTCTTGACATACTAAGCCATTTAAAACATCATCCATCTAAACCAACCTCCTTTTTAAATTACCCATATGATTCCTTTAACAACTAATGAAACCATTGCTATTACTGCCAATATTCCGAAAAATCCGTACCATATAAAAAAATCTTTTTTAGAGATTTTTTTTCTTCCAAAGAAGTACATATTTGAAGCCCAAATGAGATTTTTTAATGTTTCTGCTGACATTATTCTTCCTCCTTTATTTGTGTAACTAACATGGTAATTAACATTACCCAACACACCAATCCGATTATTACGAATAAACCTGTTAGCGCTAAAATCAGGACCTCCAACAAACTACTTCCTCCTTGACGGTTGCTCTGTCGATCTTTCTAGACAAAACTTTCAACTTCTTATCTAATGCTGCAGCAATTCCAAAACATTGTTGTTCTAATGCTCCAATTTGTTTTTCGCGGATTGCTCTGAAGGTATTTAAATCTTTTTCTAAACTCATTAACTCGCCTTCTCTTTTTTGAGAATGTTAGTATAGTCAATTTCTTCTTCTAAGGTTTTGCGTAGAAAACGGTCAATCTCAAAATCCGGAACTTTTATTAATGGAATCTTCATGCATCTAAGATTTTTAGTTCTGATTAATTCGTAAACAACATCCGTACTAACGTTTATAATCGCAGCAGTTTCTTTAACGCTGAAATTTCTTCGTTCGATTGTTCTTATTTCTACACTACTCATGATCCTCTCTCCTTACGTAACCCTTTACTGACCAATAGGGTTTTCTATTAGTAATAGCTTGCATAATAGATAAGTCTGTTTTAGCTAACATAGACATTACCAGTCGTGTTTCAATCAGCATTTCATCTAAATATTCATTCGCATAACTTTTAATAATATCTAGATCTTCTCGAGTAAGGCAGTGATCATTTTTACTTAAGGACCTTAGCGCAATTTCTTTTTTTGCTTTTCTTTCAGCCGCTTCTTGTTGCTGAAGAAAATCTAAAACATGAGGATTATCTTGGTAAATGATCGTATCCATAGCTGGTAAGGTTCCAAAAAATTCATTTGATAAATTCTGATTTAACATTGAATCGTTAAGAAACTCTGAAATATCCTGAATGGCTTCAATTGGCGTTGGTTGATTTTGTAAATAAGCATTAACAGTAGATGCAGATCGATTAATTTGACCAGATAACTGGACCTGCGAGATACCCTTCCTTTTAATTGCTTTCTTTAATTGACTTCCGATGGTTCTTGAAACTGTCATGTTTTATTTCCTCCTTTTATTTTTTAAATACCTAATGGAATCTGATTATTTCTTTCCTTGATTAACATTTTCAATTCAGTAGAAGGCTCCCACAATTCCGCAAATTCAATAGCTTCACCAAATTTAAGTTTTGGTATTTCTTCATATGCTTCAACATCAAAGTAGTTTTTAATTTCTCTCCAGTGATTGCTGTAAAGTCTTGCTCTTAAATTTCTATTGTTATAGGCCTGGGCTCTCTTTCCACCTAAAGCGTTATAAACATTTTTTCTAACCAATCCAGCTAAATGATGTTTTTGTGAACGACTCAAGTTGATTTCTTGCTTTAAATCGTGAATGTCATCTTGGACCAACTTCAATTTCGCTTTAATTTCTTTTTGCGTTTTTAAAGTTTCAATCATGATATCTTCCGGTTCTGTTGGTAATTGGTAGAAACCCGTTTTTCTGATTGAAGGAATTACTTCGTGAGTGATCCAGCGTTTAAATGCTTTTGCTTCTGGTTTGCGACTCGAAAGAATCAAACTATATAATCCGAATTCATTCACGACTGTTTTTAAAG
>NZ_JBEMBC010000103.1:0-6957 GCF_040274425.1 Carnobacterium sp. | reverse complement strand
AACACTGATGCGGCTAGCACCTTTAGCAACTTGGTCTAATGATTCATCAATTTTGTATTGCGGAATATCCGTTAAGCGTTCTTGGGGTGTTCCGATAAATTGTTCGCGGTTTACGACATCATCTGCCCATTTCACGATAACTTCTGACGCACCTAGTGCATAAGCTTCTTTTGTAATCAAACGAGCCAATGGAGCTTGGTCTACATCGATTTGCAAGACAACTGTGTGTCCTTTTGTAACATTTACACCCGATTTAACTAATAAATGAGCGTATTTTTGTAAATTTTCTTCAAAGTTTGGCAATACCATAATCTTTTCCTCCTAATATACGAAATGAGGTTGGAACAAAAGGAACTAAAACAGAAAACGAGTTGTCTAGTTAGTTTGGTTTCAAACTCTTACTAAACAATAATAGCATACGAAAGAAAGAGAAACAATTTTACTAAAAGTCTTTTTTAAATTAAAAATAAAAAAAGAATTGACAATAGTTTGGCTGCGTGTCTCTTATCCTTTTTCTGAAGATAAAGAACAACTAGACCAATTTTGTTCGGGAAACACTTAATATATACGCAGTAATTTTTGTAAGACAAAAGAGTTCTCTTTTAATCACAATAGTGATAAAATAAATTAAGGAATATTGGAGAGAGAATCCGGATAACATAAAAGCAGTATTGTTTTTAAAGGGTAAGGATAAAAATAATATTACTTGATATTGGAATCAATTTCTAAATGAGGATGGCCAGTTATTCGTAAAAAAAGAAGTCAAAAACTGTTGGTTGTTATGATAAAAGATTTCAGGAGATAAAGATGCCCTATCCTAATCGATGGTAAAAGAGACCGAAGAGGTGAGTTGAAATGGCCAGAAAAAAGACAATTTTAAAATCACAAATTCTTGAAACAGCTTATCAAGTTGTGAAAACAGAAGGATTTGAAGGTTTTACAGCGCGGAATATTGCTAAAAAGATGGATTGCTCAACCCAACCCATTTATTTAGAATTTAAAAATATGGATGACTTAAAACAAGAACTTGTTGAAAAGATAAAAACGTATATAGATGAAACAATCTATAAAAATGAACGAACAGAAGACCCTTTACTCAATATGTGTTTAAATTATGTTTATTTTGCAAAAAATGAACCCATCTTTTTTAAAGCACTTTTCTTTGAGTCTCAACTAGACCCTGATCAAATGCATAAGATTTCATTAGACATGATGATGGGAATTTTTAAGGAACTTGAAGGAACGAAAGAGTTGTCAAAAGCTGAAAAAACAAAACTGTTTAAAAATATTTGGATTACGGTTCACGGTACAGCTGTATTGATCGCCCAAGGGTTCTTGAAGTTTCATGAAAAAGATGTAATGGATTATATCGAACAAACATTAAAACAACACATGCCTGATTACAAAGCATAAGAAAAAAACCCTTATCTCCTGATAAGGGTTTTTTTATTGTCTAAGCTAGAGATTCAACTTTTTCGACTAATGCTTTTGCAAAAGCTTTAAAGTTTTCTATGTCTTCATCATTAGCATCTAAATCGACTTTTACGCTTTCAGCACCTTCTATAGCACCGATTGAAGCCAATTTGTCAGAAAAATCATCTACGGATTGGCAGAACTTATCGTAAAAATGGTCTCCTGAACCGAATGTTCCAAAAACTTTTCCAGTTAAATCAATTTCACTGAGTTCTTCATAAAAATCAACGAATTCATCCGGTAAATTTGCATCATTTCCATAAGTGTAAGTACCTATAATACAGATATCTACATCAAGAAAATCCTCTGGTTCAGCTTGCATACACTCAACTGTTTCAACGTCCACATCTAAGTCTACTAAAGCTTTTTCTACAATATCTGCACATTCTTCTGTGTTGCCGGTTAAACTTGCAAAGACAATTAAGGCTTTTGTCATTTTACATCTCATCCTTTTCTGTGCGTGTGTGTTTCCTTAGCAAAGTATACCAAAGGAAAGGCACGGTCTGCAATGGAATATAAGAGATTACTAACTGGATAATGGGTTTTATGCATGAATGAATGTTTCATAGAGTGCTAAAGTAGCATCGTAGAATTTTTTGAGAGAAAACTGAGTAGAAGCTAATTGGTAAACCAACTCACCTTTAGTCTCTAACGTTCCATTTTCCCATTCATCATAAGCTTCATTTAGAGCTTTTGTTAAAGATTCAGTAGATCCAGCGGGTACACACCAACCGTATTGTTTATCTGGAACCAAAAGGGAAATATCCCCAACACTTGTAGCGATAAAAGGAACTTTTTGATTGGCAGATTCCAACAACACCATCGGGAAACCTTCGTTATAGGAGGCTAGTAGTGTCAGATCTGAGTTTTTAATCGTTACGTCTACTTTAGGTTTATTTAAAAAACCTAAAAAATGAACACGGTCTTGCATATTAAGTTCCTGGACTTTTTTTTCAAGAGCAGATCTTAATTCTCCATCTCCTACTAAGTTTAGTGTGAAGTCTGAAAATCTGGCCGCATCTAAGCTTTCGAGTAAAAGTTCATGCCCTTTAATAGGGTGCAGACGAGCAACACATGTTAAAGTAAATTGCTTATTTGTTTTTGTTGCTTTAACCAGAGGAGAGCCAAATTGGAGTCCGTTATAAATCACCGTTATCTTTTCTTTATTGATGCCTAAATCGCATAAAAGTTTTATCAAGCTGTCAGTCACAACGATTAAATGATCTGCTTTTTTTAAGCTGGCTAAATTAAGTCGAGTGAATACGTATCCTTTTACCCCTCTATTCATAAAATCAAGCGTAGGATCACTGTGAACTGTAGTAAACCATAGAGCTGGTACTTTTTTATGAATAAGAGAAAAGATAAGATTTGCACGTGCACCATGTGTATGGACAAGATCAAAAGAATGGTCATTAATAAATTGAGCCAACCGTTTCAAAATAGATAAATCATAACGGGACTGTTGTTTGAGCGTGTGTACAGTTATTCCTAGTTTTTTAGCTTCCTCAGCAATAATCCCTTCTTCCAAAACAAGCAGTTCCGCAACAGATGAATCAAATTGAGAAAGCAGGGATAAGATATGATTTTTTCCACCACCATCTTCTAACCCAGCATTGATGTGTAAGACTTTCATAACGAAATAACCTCATTTGTGTTTGATTTTTATCATTAACCTAGTAAAAAAACTGAACAGAATTTGTTCAGCTTTTTAGACTAATGTTTAGATACTTGTTTTTTTTCATTCTTTACTTCACGTAAGAAGCGAGGCAAAGCCATCATACGCTTTATTCTAAAGGGTTGTTTGATCAAACGATACAACCATTCAATGTTTAACTTAATAAAGATTTTTGGTGCACGTTTTGATTTTCCAGAAAGAACGTCAAAACTACCGCCAACACCCATTAACAAACCTGTTGAAGCAGTACTCATATACTGGTGGATCCATTGTTCTTGCTTTGGATAGCCTATAGCAACGAACACTATATCTGGTTGAGTTGCCTGAACTGCTTCAATGACCGCAGAATCTGAAAAATCAAAATAACCATTTCGTGACCCAACTAGATTGATAGAAGGGTAAAGCTTCTTAACTTTAGCAACCGTGCTTTGCAAGACATCTTCTTTTGCACCTAATAGGTAAACACGACTGCCTTGTTGATTCGCTTCTTCCAATAAAGCCAACATTAAATCGTACCCAGCTACTCGTTCAACAATTGGAGTACCTAACATTTTTGATCCTTTGATAATACCGATTCCATCCGCAATGACGTAATCCGCTTCTTTTATAAGCGACATATAATTGGGATCTTTTTTTGCGTACATGACAATTTCAGGGTTGGCAGTAACCACAAAAGATTTTTTTTTGTGGTCGATACGCGCCATTAATTCTTTGAGAAAGGCTTCTTTTGTTTTGTTGTCAAAAGTTACACCTAAGACAGATACTTTTTTATGCTCCATAATTGCTAACCATCCTTAACCCCTTTTACTAATATAACCATTTTACTTATCATACCATTGAACTAGCGGAGAGATAAAGTAAAGCTTTCTAATTTTTTTATTAATACAGAATATTTCCTGTAAGTCTACTTTGAATGCATCAAGAAAACTTTAGGTACTTTAGAGTGGAAACGTACCAATTCACCGCTAGTAGGGTGGATCAAAGCTAAAGTAGTGGCATGAAGGCCCAAGCGTTTTAACGGGTTCGTAGAAGCACCGTATTTTTTATCACCAGCTACAGGATGACCAATTGATTCCATGTGTACGCGAATTTGATTTTTACGTCCTGTTTCTAATTGAGCTTCTAATAAAGTAAATTCATCATTAGAACGAATTTTTTTGTAATGCGTGATGGCTAACTTTCCGCCATTATCATACGTACTTGAATGAACTTTCATTGCTTTACTACTTTCCACTAACCATGTTTTGATGGTTCCTTTTTCCTCAGTAACAACGCCTTCAACTAATACAGTATAAATTCGTTCCTTAACGATGTCTTTCCAATTTTCTTGCATAGCATCTTTGATTTTTTCAGTTTTTGCAAAAACCATTACACCTGAAGTGTCGCGGTCTAAACGGTGAACAATGTAGATACGGTTGTTAGGGTTGTCTTGTTTGACGTAGTTGATCAACTGACGATGAGCAGTCAATTCTTGAGCAAATTTAGCTGCAATCGATAATAGACCAGCTTCTTTATCAATGACAATGATTGCATCATCTTCATACACAATAGTCATTCCAATCAATGCGGTTTCTTTGATCGCCGCTTTGTTAGATTGAATCGCCACAACTTGACCAGGAAGCAAAGCATGATTGTGTTGCTTTACCATCTTTCCTTCGACCATCACTTGACCTCTCGTTAAAGTAGATTTTACAGAATTACGACTTGCGTTTTTCATGACACTTAATAAAAAAGGCAATAATTCTATTGCTTCAGTTACGGTATAAAGATTGTTATTGGTATTTTTTTTAGGGGTATACTTCGTTTTGTTATTCATTAAACCACTCGCTCTCATTAGTTGTTCTCTAGTGAAGTATAACGGAAAACGAAAGAAAAATAACCCTAAAGTCACAATTTTTCGAATAGAATAGCCTATAGTTCGTTTCCAACTCACTTAATTATGAGAGAAAGGGCCTCCATTTTAATCAATAGGAAGAATGGTTCACAAATGGATGAATTAAGCTTATAATAGAAAAGAAGAGTGTATAATAAATGAGTAAGACTAAATAGAAAAGAGGAACAAAATTGATCACACTAAAATCACAACGTGAAATTGATGCAATGGATGAATCAGGAACACTATTGGCAAATGCACATATTGCCTTGAGAGAAATCATTAAACCTGGTATCACGAGCTGGGAAATCAATGAATTTATGCATAACTATATTGAAAAGCATGGTGGTATTGCTGAACAAATTGGTTTTGAAGGCTATGAATATGCTACTTGCGTCAGCGTCAATGATGAAATTTGTCATGGATTCCCTAGTAAAAAAGAAGTATTGAAGAACGGCGACTTGATTAAAGTTGATACGGTTGTTAATTTAAAAGGTGCAATGTCAGATTCTTGCTGGAGTTATATTGTTGGTGAAGGAACTCCTGAAACCGAAAAATTGATGGAAGTCACTAAAAAAGCTCTTTATTTAGGAATCGAACAAGCACAAGTGGGAAATCGTATTGGGGATATCGGTCATGCAATCCAAACCTATGTTGAAGGGGAAGGTTTTTCTGTAGTTCGTGAGTTTATTGGACACGGAATTGGACCTACCATGCACGAAGCACCATCTGTTCCGCATTATGGAGAAGCTGGAAAAGGTCTTCGCTTAAAAGAAGGTATGGTTATCACGATTGAACCTATGGTCAACACAGGAACGTGGAAATCTAAGATGGATGACAATGGTTGGACAGCTCGTACTAAAGACGGCGGAATCAGTTGCCAATTTGAACATACATTAGCGATTACTAAAGAGGGTCCAAGAATCTTAACAGAACAAAAAGCTTAATTAAAAGTGAATTGAGTAAACTTAAAAATTAAAAAAGTAGGTTGAACACCAACTATGTATTCGTTGATGTTCAACCTACTTTTTTTAATGGTATACTAATAATAGAAAATTAGTTCATGAAAAGGAGGAAGTCTATGAAAGAAAGAGTTTTGTATGCTGATATTCTGCGTGTAGCAGCTACTTTTTTAGTAATTACCATTCATATTGCTTCACGTGATTTTAGTTTATATGAAATGGATTCCTATCAATGGCAAGTATTAAATATCTTTGACAGTTTTGCACGTATGAGTGTACCGCTATTTTTTATGTTGAGTGGAGTCTTTTTTTTAGATCCTAAGCGAGAATTTTCGATAAAAAAGTTATATAAAAAAAATCTTTTTCGATTAGTAACAGCTTTTATCTTCTGGTCAGCCTTATATGCAATGATTTTTACATGGAATGAATACCGGACATTCAATGCAGAAGTATGGGGAGTAATGGTTGAAGCATTTAAAGAAGGGCATTACCATTTGTGGTTTCTTTTTCGAATGATTGAAATTTATGTCATGATTCCTTTTCTGCGAAAGATTGCTGAAGATAAAAAAATCATCCTCTATCTTGTGACGTTTTGTTTTTATATTGGATTTATTTTACCTTCCTATAATGAATTTCCAGTTAGTTCGACTGTAACGTTTGTTGAAAGAGGAGTTAACCTAGATATCACATTTGGCTATGTTGGGTACTTTTTTATTGGCTATTATTTAGCGCATTACGATTTGAAAAAATGGATGAAAACAGGCATCTATCTATTAGGAGTGGCTGGATTGATCAGTACAATTATGATCACAAGTGTTGAGTCGCTTAAACAAGGCGAACATTATGATGTTCCTTATGAATATCTAACTCCAAATGTATTTTTTACTAGTTTAGCAGCTTTTTTATTGGCAAAAGAGAGATTACAAAGTAAGAACTTTTCAACTACATTTAAACGTGTTCTTTCAGAATTTTCA
>NZ_JBEMBC010000102.1:0-7123 GCF_040274425.1 Carnobacterium sp. | reverse complement strand
TGCGAGTTCGATTCTCGTCACCCGCTTTTTTTTTTGGGCCTATAGCTCAGCTGGTTAGAGCGCACGCCTGATAAGCGTGAGGTCGATGGTTCGAGTCCATTTAGGCCCATTGTACTAAAATTTAGAATGGCCCGTTGGTCAAGCGGTTAAGACACCGCCCTTTCACGGCGGTATCACGGGTTCGATTCCCGTACGGGTCATAAAAATAAGGCGAATAAAAAGGATAAGAGGAAACTTCTCTTATCCTTTTTTCTATTGTATAAAGAAGTAAAGGTATCACTCGCCATGCGAGTGATACCTTTAAGGGCTCTTCGTCAAATGGTGTGGATGAGCTAAATTTAGTTAAAATAAAAATCTGATTTAGGCAGCGTGAGGTAACTGACTCACGCTGTTTTTTTTCGCTTTAAAACTAATCAAAATACGGCATCTAAAGTTCTGGAAATTCCGGTAACCATAAGCAACCCGTTTAATGACTTTTATTTTATTGATTGACCCTTCTAAAGATCCGTTGGAATAGGGATACATAAAAGTATGTTTGATCCTAGGTAAGTGTTTACGCAGGGTTTTAAGGCAGTCTGCATAAAAGGAGACAACTCCTTTGGAGAAGCCTTCAGTATAAGGTCTTTAAATCCTTTATAGTCATTCTTTTTAGAATAATAAAGAAGATTTTGATACAGATCATATGTCGCTTTAAGCGTCTCGTCGAGCGTGAGTAGGTAGTCAACGATTTCTGTATTCGGTAAAGGCTTTTTAAAGAGTCGTTGATAGCGGTAATCCTTAAAATTCAAGTCATCTGAGTCTTTTAATAGAAGTTGCCAGTACCTTTTAAATTTTCTGTAGTTCTTTAAATCTTCTGAATTAGAGGTATGGAATCGTTTCATTATTTGGACTCTGGTTTGATTCAACGAACGTGATAGCAACTGAATGATATGGAAACGGTCAATGATTACTTTAGCATTAGGAAAGAGGTCTTTAACTAATGTAAAGTAGGCCGCGTTCATGTCTACGACAATCGTTTTTACATTCATCCTCGTTTTATAGGGATAGCGCAGAAAGTGCTTGCGTAAAGCGGTTAGCAGCCGAGTTGGCAAGATATCAATCGGTTCATGTGTATCTGCATTGGAATAAATAAAACTCATTTTTCCTTCGACGTTTTTAACGGATTTAAATTCATCGAAAGAAAGGTGTTGCGGCAAGGATTTGAAGTTATTTTTAACAGACTGGTTGAGTTGTTTCAAGACTCTGTCTGCAGTGGTAGGAGAAACAAAATGCCGTTTAGACAGGTCTTTTACAGAAGTAGTGTCGGCTAATTCAACCGCAATAGACTGTTTGACCCGTTTAGCGATAAAACAGCCTTGTTCGATCTCAGGAGACTGAGCAACAAAGGTCACACCGCATTCTCTACAAAGAAATCGGTGTTTCTTTAACTGAATATAAGTTGGATAATGAGTAGAGCTGACCCATTTAACCCTAGAGGTTAAATACCCATTCTTAACAATAGAGTAGGAGTGATTTTTCATCCCGCAACACTCGCAGTGAGAAGGCTGATACGTTAAAGTGGCATAGTAAACTTTTGATCTGAATCCTTTGATTCTCTTCTCCTCACAAAAGTTTTCATCAAAAAGAATGTTTTTATCTTTTAAATCGAGTGCAATTCGGATACAATTATTACGAGGCATATGAATTTTCCTTTCTAGTGAGTTGTGGTGACTTTATTCTAACTGGAAATTTCATATGTTTCTATTTTTTTGCACAAAAATAGGTGTGAATGAATTTCTTCATCCACACCAAAAATTATACAGCCCCTTTAAGAGAATAGCCTCAAAAATTATAAATAAAGAGCATTATACTAAAAGAGATAAAAAAAGTAATGGAACAGAGTTGCAAAGTTCTTTGTGTTAATTTAGTTGAAATTGATTCTTTTGTAGAAAAAGACAATTGAACCACCTTAATAGTAAAAGGTAAAGTAAGTATAAATATAAACAATAGGCTCTTGAAAGTAGGAATAAAAAGGATAAAACTGACTACATAAATCAGAATTAGTAAATATAAAACGATACGTTGGAAGTTTCTGTGTTCTAGAAAAAGGTTATTTGGGTTGTGTTCGTTTAACGGTCCATTAATTCTTCTATAGTTTAATTGAAGTTTTCCTAGTTCAACTAAAAAGACCATTAATATTAAGGGAATGCTCCAATAAAAAAGTGTATTAGGGATGAAATTTGCTTGAACAAAAAAACTCAGATAAGTTAATATACCACCCTTAAATACACTAGAAAAAAATAACATCAGCCATGGATAACCTTGTTTAACGAGATAAAATTGCAACTGAATCACCAAGCTATAGAAGAAACATAATAATCCTACTAAGTAATGGATGTTGTAAGCAAAGTAATAGATGATCAGTAGGTTTAATGCCTCAAATATAAGAAATGGAATATGATTAAATGAAAAAGATGATTTGATGGTTTTAAATAAAAAATTTCCTAATAAGTGGTTTAAAAAAATAAAACTATATAATAGGAGGAAACGTATAAAATTAAATGAACTATATTGGCCAGCATAAAGTGTACCTATTAATAAATAAGATAAAGGAATAACGAGAATTAAAAATAAAGGATGATAAAGATAATGTGTGATAGATTTATAAATAGAGTGCACCAATGAAAAAACTCCTTTTAGTGATTTGTCTAATCTTATTTTACCTAAAAATGGGTTAATGGTATAGAGAAATGAAGAATAAATAAACTGAATGGCAAGAAAGTACGGTATTTTTGATCAAATTCACTATTTTTAGTAGATTTAATACTAATAAAGTACGAATTATGGTAAAATGTATAAGGTTTGCAAATCGGATTCCCGAGAGGATTCACTTTAAAAGTGGAGAAGCCTTGTAACCGAAAATTTAAAGGGGGAACAAAGTAATGACAGAAAGAAAACTATTTACTTCTGAATCTGTTTCAGAAGGACATCCAGATAAAATAGCGGATCAAGTTAGTGATGCTATATTGGATGCAATTTTATCAAAAGATCCAGATGCTAGAGTAGCATGTGAGACAATCGTGACAACAGGATTAGTATTAGTAGCTGGAGAAATATCTACCTCAACCTATGTAGATATTCAAAAAACGGTACGTGATACAATTCGTGATATTGGATACACTAGAGCTAAATACGGATTTGATGCAGATACATGTGCAGTAATTGTTTCTATTGATGAGCAATCAAGAGATATAGCACAAGGTGTTGACGAGTCTATTGAATCAAAAGAAACAAATCAAGATGAATTAGATCAAATTGGTGCAGGTGATCAAGGGTTAATGTTTGGTTTTGCTGTAAATGAAACACCTGAATTAATGCCATTGCCAATTTCATTGAGCCATCGCCTGACAAAACGCTTAGCTGTAGTCAGAAAAGAAAAGCTGGTTTCTTATTTAAGACCAGATGCGAAAGCTCAAGTTACGATTGAATATGATGAAAATAATAAACCATTACGTGTAGATACTATTGTTATCAGCACTCAACATCATCCAGATGTGACATATGAACTATTGAAAAAAGATATGATTGAATTAGTAATCAAACATGAAATTCCTAATGAGTTATTAGATGAAGATACGAAATATTTCATTAATCCAACCGGTCGCTTCGTTATTGGAGGACCTCAAGGAGACGCAGGTCTAACTGGGCGTAAAATTATCGTTGATACTTATGGCGGATATGCTCGTCATGGTGGAGGTGCTTTCTCTGGGAAAGACCCTACAAAAGTAGATAGATCAGCAAGTTATGCAGCTCGTTATATTGCCAAAAATATTGTAGCTGCAGGTTTTGCAGATAAATGTGAAGTACAGTTAGCTTATGCAATAGGAGTTGCTCATCCGGTATCAATTGCTATAGATACATTTGATACTGGAACGGTTGCTGAATCTCGTTTAATCGAAGCTGTACGTGCTAATTTTGATTTAAGACCAGCTGGTATTATCAAAATGCTAGATTTACAAAGACCTATTTATAAACAAACCGCAGCGTACGGGCATTTTGGACGGACGGATATTGATTTGACTTGGGAACATACAGATAAAGTAGAAAGTTTAAAGACATTTTTAGCTGAATAAACAAGTTTAGTAGAAAGTAAAAGGAACGAGGGCAAACCTCCGTTCCTTTTTTTATTTTTTTTCAATAGCAATGAGTAAGGGAGGGTTGTTTTTTTGGTTCAGAAAGTCGTAGCGCAAAACAGTATAATCAGTTTGAGAGAGTTTTTGGACATAAGTTAGAACTGCATCTTTTTCTTCTTTTCCTCCGATATGACCATGATAGACAACTAATAAGAGTAATCCTCCTTTTCTTAACCGGGATAGTATTTCTTTAATAGCTATCAAAGTAGTTTCTCCTGTTGTAATAATTGTTTTGTCTCCATTAGGTAAGTAGCCTAAATTAAAAATTGCTCCTGCTATAGGAGTATCTTGTGGTAATACAGAACCTATTGTTTCATGACCTTGATTAAAAAGCCTTACTTGGCTGGAGAGGCTAGTTAATAAAAGTTTTTCTTTTGTCTTTTCAATAGCTTTTTTTTGTAAATCAAAACCATATACCATTCCGTATTTACCGACCAATGTTGCTAAAAGTACGGTATCATTTCCGTTACCAACAGTTGCATCAATGACACTATCTCCAGGTAGTAGAGTATTTGTTAACAATGTGCGACTATAATGGAGTGCATTTTCAAGCATAGCTAATTCCTCCCATTTACATATAAACAAACTAGTTTATTCTATTTTAACATGTGCTTATTTATATAGAACTATAAAAAGAGACAGAGTTTAGTTCAACTCTGTCTCATAGATTACAATTTAGTTTCTAGTTTTTTTTAACAAACTATACATAATAAACTGGATAATTAACGCTGACTTCTTATTTTATTAGAATAAAAAGCAGTAGAAAGGGATAACCAAGAACCTGCTAAGCAAAAACCACCAACTACATCTGATGGAAAATGAACGCCTAAATAGATTCGACTGATACCAATAATAATAATGATTAAAGCTGCTAATAGACCAACTAACCATTTAATCCATTTCTTACGCGTGAACTGAATAATTAAAAAGGCGATTCCTCCGTAACAAATTAAGGAAGCCATAGAATGACCGCTAGGAAAGCTATATCCATCTTGTACGACAAGGTGTTCAATAGTAGGACGTGTTCTTTGAAAAAGAAACTTTACCAGTTGATTTAATAAACCTGCTCCAAAAGCAACATTAAAGACAAACCAATAAGCGGTTTTGGAATCTTTGTTCCGCAATATGAAGTAAAGACCAACTAAAATAGTCAGTAAAACAATAAAAAAAGTACCTCCTAAATCAGTTAACAAAGAATAAAATGTTGTTTTTACTGGAGAGCGATTGACTAAAATTGGAGAAGCAAAAAATCGGTCAAATGAAGTTAGCCAACTTGATTGCTCGGCGACTCCAAATGCAAAAATACTAAAAGGGGCGAGTAATAGTAAACTCAACACAAAATATGGTGAGGTATAAAAAGACTTATTCATATATGGTTTCATATTTTTTCTCATACTTTCTATAAAATGGATACAACAAATAAATATGCATACTTAAAAAATAAGTTTAGCATACTCAAGGTATGTAATAAACTAAAAGACTTATTTAACAATAAAAGTAACTTAGTTTAAAGTGATACGTCTTAAAAAATTCATTGTTTCTTATCTCTTTTTTAATAGTTGAAGGCTATAATAAAGACACTAGATAAAAAGGAGTGAATACATTGCTAATTGATGACAGTGAATATGGTGAAACAGTAGGTACATGTCAGATAAAAAGTATTCGATTTCCAAAAATTATAGGACAAACAGAAAGTGGAGAAATTATAACGATTAATACAACAAAAAAACAACAGACAGATCTTGTATTTTGGGAATCTATTCTAGACATCATGAATGCTGATCTTTGGTTGCCGTATAATAAAGATACATATTTTCTTTTACAACAAGATTGGATAATGGATACTTTTTTTGCTTAAAATAAAAATGATGGAAAGACCTCATAATTAAATTGTAGGTCTTTTTTTGTTTTATGCCAAACGTAGATAGAAGTTTTAATTTAACTATATTACGTTTATGTAACGTATATTAAAAAATGGCTATCTCATTAAGTTAACCTTTCATTATAAGTGTGGTAAAGATATAATAAAATAGCAATAGTTGTATGAAAATTAACCCCTAAAAATGGTGAAAATAAAAAATAGGAGGTACTCACTTTGGAAAAAACAAGAAAAGAAAGAATTTCAGCTGTAAAGAATCAAAAAAACTTTGTTCAATCAGAGAACGCTAATGGATTGATCAAAAAAGGCACAGCTGTTTTCAGTACGACTTTATTAGTGAGTTTACTAGCATTTCCAACATTCTCTGCATCAGCTAGTGCAAATGAATTAGCTGAGACCAGTAGTAAAAAATTGGAAGAAACAATTGAACAGAATAATACTGCAACTGAAGAAGGCCAAAAAGTAGCCATAGAAGCAGACGATAGCGATTACATACCAGAAGATGCCACTGAAAAACAACAACTTATTAGTGAACTTAAATTAGTTCTGTCACCTGAACATTTTGATTCTTTAACATTTGACGAATTATCAACCGAAGAAATTGATGAATTATTTATAATAGCTTTAGAAGACGCAGAATTAAACAAAGAGACAGAAACAACTACAGCTATTGAACCAACAGATGAATCAAGGGACTCTGTTATTGATGAAACTAAAATTCTAGATAATGATACACCAGAAACAGATTTTTCAGAAGGAGTAGACGAATCTGAAGTTGATGTACCTGAAAAAGAAACTGCCAAAGAACAAGCTGAAGAAACTGCTGCAGTAGTTATAGAAGAGCCCCAAACAGAAGTAGCAGAAGAAACAACAGAGATTGAAAAAGATATTCCGACAGAGGAAGTAGTAGAAAATAATGATGAGGCTATTAGTGAACCTATTGAATCAGAAATTATAGAAGAACCAACTACTTCAAAAGACGAAGTAACAGAACCAGTAACAGAACCAGTAACAGAACCAGTAACAGAACCAGTAACAGAACCAGTAACAGAACCAGTAACAGAACCAGTAA
>NZ_JBEMBC010000101.1:0-7325 GCF_040274425.1 Carnobacterium sp. | reverse complement strand
CTGGTGTTAAATCATTATCACGTGTCAATTTTGATAACCGCAATTTGGTTATTGTCGCTGCTGGTTTGGGTGTGGGCCTTGGTGTATCATTCAGACCTGAAATTGTCGCTGGGCTGCCAGGAATTCTTGGTGGATTATTCTCATCTGGGATTTCAGCTGGAACAATTGTTACACTAGTATTAAATATTATTTTAAAAGAAACACCAGAAATGGAAACGAAAGAAGTTTAATAGAAAAAGTAAGACGTTCATCACTCAAATCTATAGGTGATGGACGTTTTTTTTACTGTAGTGGTGTGCCACTCTTTCGAGGAACGGCTCTCCATGTAAAAGTGAAGTAGAAAAAGGACGCTACTCTTACGTCAGACAAGGTTTCTCGTAAAAGTAAATTCACAAAAAGAGCTCACTCTTTCGTGCAAAGGCTCTCCACCGAAAAGTGAGAATGAAAGCTAGACGTTTTATTAAGTAACGAGACATTTTAGGGTGACTTTTCACTATAATACGTCATATGTCGTGACAAATGACTCTGGTAATTTGCTTTTAAGATCATTCGAATACGTTCTTTGGAATAGCTTTTTCCGCACCAATCGTAAATGTGGCTTGTTGTTATTAAATAATCAGGAAAGAGGAGTTGGAATTCTTTTATACTCCGCTCAATTGCAGTTGTAATGGTTTCTTTGTGTCCGCATGTGGTACAAAAATAATTTTGCCTTGTATCGGTATGATTTGTTGAAAAACAAGTTGGACACAAGACTCCTTTTTTTAATTGCTCCAAATGATAAACAGGTAAATTATCGGGACGATAATTTTCATTATGCAATTCTTTCAGTTGATGCGCTAGCTCCATATGGTCAGGTTTTATCAAAAAGTTTTGACTGGCTAAAGAATTCAAATGCTTAGGCAATTGATTTGAGAACAGAAACAGCTTGTTTGGTATCGAAGAGTAAAGAGTGAATTCTGGATGAATAAACACAATAATCGGATATATTGGCAAATGGTATCCTAAGCGAAGCATCACATTGTGAAGATAAGTCGCGCTTCTGTCGACTTGCCTTAGTGGATTAAGGATCTTGTATTCTGATTCTGTAAAAAAAGAATCTTCTTTATAATAGTAAGAACCGGCATAATTTTTCACTTCATACAAATAAACAGCTTCATTTGTGATTAAAAGAGAATCGATTTGAAAAACAGTATCTCTGTAATTTAATACGAGATCGTTCAGTACAACACCAGATTGGTGAGACTCGGCCATATGAAAATCGAATTGTTTTTCGCCGTCAAAACCCTTTACTTGATTTTCATATTTTGCTTTTTCTGTAGCTGCTAAATTCATTCGGTAATTTAATGATTCCAATACGAGGTAAGTGACCGACTTTATTCGTTCTTTTAGGTTCATTATTTGCGCGCTCCTTAGCTAGGATAGTTTTCTCTTAATTAATATAAGAAAATAATAATGAAAATCTTTTTTTTAGGTTCGTAAAGTTAGAAAATAAAGGATAGAAGTAGGAATAGGGTGATTCATGAAAGAATGAAGCTTCACTCATTCGTGGAACCGAGCTGCACGTAAGAGTGAAGTATAAAAAACTACTCATTGTTCGGTCAATAGGCTGTTCACGTAAAAGTAAATTCCAAAATGATGTTCACTCTTACGTTGACAAGTCGTTCACGTAAGAGTGAGATAAAAAAGCAGCTTGTCACTATTAGGGGATTATACTGACAAGCTTATTTTAGTAAAAAAAGTATAAAAGTGGTATACTGAAAACGATTTCTCAGAATAGAAGAAAGCGAGCTGATGAATATGAAACGAATGTTTTTAGGAAAAAGTGAGTTAATGGTACCAAATATTGCATTAGGATGCATGTCAATGGGGAAATTATCGCCTGATGAAGCTAGTAAAGTCATCAATAATGCAGTAGACCTTGAAATAGACTTTTTTGATTTAGCGGATATCTATGGTGGAGGGAAGGCAGAAGAGATTTTTGGAAAAGTAATCGAAATGGATCCCTCTATACGAGAAAAAATGTTGATTCAATCTAAAGTTGGGATTCGAAAAGACAGTTATGATTTTTCAAAAGAGCATTTGATTGAAAGTGTTAATGGTGTTCTTAAACGCTTGCAAACAGATTACTTGGATGTGTTATTGTTACATCGCCCAGATGCATTGGTAGAACCTGAAATCGTCGCGGAAGTTTTTGATGAGTTAGAAAAAAGTGGAAAAGTTCGCAACTTTGGAGTCAGCAACCACAATCCATATCAAATCGAATTATTGAAAAATTATGTTCAACAGCCACTTGTTGCTAATCAATTGCAATTTAGTGTGATGCACACTGGAATGGTAGATGCTGGAATAAATGTCAATACGAAATTTGACAGCGGCATCAATCGAGATGGCGGAGTGTTGGATTATAGTCGTTTGGAAGCTATGACCATACAAGCTTGGTCACCGATTAAAAGTGGTGGGGATATTTTTGTGGACAACAAAAATTATCCGGAAGTAAATGCTAAATTGCATGAAATCGGAGAACGATATGGTTTATCCAATTCAGCTACTGCTATTGCTTGGATCTTGCGTCATCCAGCTAATATGCAAGCTGTCGTTGGAACCATGACTTTGGATAGATTAACGGACTACAGCAAAGCTTCCGAAGTGCGGCTGACTCATGATGAATGGTATGAGATCTATCGAGCAGCTGGAAATGAATTGCCTTAAAAAGATAATGTTTTTTTACAAATTGAATCGTAAAGAACCTCATTTGATTTTTAATCAAATGAGGTTCTTTTTTTAATAATTGAATAAGATGTGACAATCGTGAGAATAAATAAAAAAAGAGCCTTAAATACTTAAGAAAGAAGAAAAAATACCGATATGCTATTTAGTAAACGTTTAAATAAAAGTAGAGTTGAGAACTTCGCATAAAGCACAGGTAAAATAGAAAGGTGTTCTAAGGAAGTTTTACATAAGGAGGAGCAATTGGTGAAAAAATTGAATAAAAAGAAAAAAGGCACAAGAAAAAAAAGTATAAGAGTCATTATTATCCCTACATTGATCGCTATGATCACCCTACCGATTGTTATAGTTTTAGTAATGAATTATTATAGTACTCAACAATTATTGACTCAACGTATTGAGCAAGGTGAAAAAAATTTAGCGACTCAATTTACGACACAGCTAGACTGGATCGGTTTAGAATTAGAGAATACAATTAATTCTTTAGCAGAAAAATCTGAATTCCAAGAGGTTGCTGAAGATGAAGAGGCTCAAGCCTTCATTCAAGAAGAATTACAATTTGTATTAACCAACAGTATGTACATAGGAAATGCTTATTATGCTCCAGAAAATAAAGAAGTACTTGGAACAGTTGAAAATTTGGCTTCAGACTTTGATGCTAGTGCAACAACGTGGTACCAAAGAGCGGTTGAACGCAATGGCGCACTGATATGGAGCAAACCTTATCGTGATGCAGTTACAGGAAGTATGGCTATGACGATTTCTAGAGCCATCGTAGTAGATGATGTTTTTTATGGTGTTTTGGCTATTGATCTAGATTTGACACGAATGAATTCTTATTTAACATCTGTTCAAAATGGAAATACCGGACACTTTTTTGTCCTTTCTGAATCAGGAGATTATTTGATGTCAAATGATCCTAAGAAAATTGGAACAAACATTGGTGAAAGTGACTTGTTTAAAGAAGCGACCGAACAAACAGGTTACATTCACGACGATCAAAAAATTGATAGTTATTATGCTAAAGTCAGTCGTTTAGGGATGACAGTATACGGAGTTGTTGGAGAAGATGAAATGGCTAATGAAGTAGCTGCTACAAATAGAGCTGCGCTTATTGGTTTAGTGATTGGAATCATTATCGCAATTTTAAGTGCTTTACTTGCATCTAGGTATGTCATGACGATTGCAGCAACATTAACTAAAGCCTTCCGCAGAGTGGAAAATGGTGATTTAACGACTGAAATTACTGGAAATGATTTACACATGTTGCCAGATAGAAAATACTTTAAAATGTTTAGAAAGCCAAAAGAAGTCAATGAAGCGAGCGATGAAATTGGACGTATTGCATTTGCGTTTAATAATATGATGCAACAATTCAGAGAAATGGTTGGAGGCATTCAACAAAAGAGCAATCATTTAATGGATATGACCCAAACGCTGAATGATATTTCTAAACAAACTACTTCAGCAACAGAAGAAGTATCCGAAACTATCACGGGAATTGCTCAAGCTACAAGCATCCAAACCAAAGATACGGAAGAGACAGTCGGGAAAATGGAAGAATTATCCAAAACTGTTGGTGAAATTGATCAAAATATTCAAAAAATGGGACAACACACAGATGATACAACGATTGCCAATGGGAAAAACAATCAAATGATGGCTGTTGTCCATGACAACTGGGAAACAACGGTTGATACCATGGCTAAATTAGGGAAAAGTATTCATGGTGTAAACGCAGATATTCAAGATATTGAAAAAATTGTGAAAGTTATTGATGGAATATCGGAGCAAACCAATTTGTTGGCTTTAAATGCTTCAATTGAAGCTGCTCGAGCAGGTGAAAGCGGCAGAGGCTTTGCGGTTGTTGCCAATGAGATCAGAAAGCTTGCTGAAAAAAGTGACGCATCGACAAAAAATATCGCAACTATTATCAAAAATATTCAAGAAAAATCAAATGAAATGGTCAGCAAAGTTGAACAATCACATGCAGAAAGCGAAGTACAAACAAAAACAATCGACGAAGCTATCGATTCAGCAAATAAAGTAACCGATCAAATGGATAAGTTGGTTGAAAGCATTTTAAATGTTGCTAGTTTAGGCTTCGTGATTTCAGCTAAAAAAGATGAAACCTTGGTAGCAATTGAAAATATTGCGGCTTCAGCTGAAGAAAATTCTGCAGGGACGCAAGAAGTATCCGCAAACGCAGAAGAAATTTTAGCAACGATGGAAGAATTCTCATCAAGTATCGCCAAGTTAGAAACAATAGCAAATGAATTAAAAGAAGAAACGAATCAATTTAAATTACAGTAATGTAGGACGTAACAAATAATTCAGTGGCGTGCATTCTTATGAAGAGTGTGCGTCAACTAATTAAGAGAAAATCTAGAGGAGTAGAGACTAATGGAAAAATTTGTTATTTTTAGTAGTGGTGGTCAAAGTTTTGCCATTCCAATTGAAGTAACCGAAAAAATCATACATGTTGAAGGATTGATTAGAATTCCAGATACATCTAAGTATATGTTAGGTGCGATAGACTATGATGAAACAGTTTTGCCAATCATTGATTTAAGAGAACGGTTCTTTCAAAATAAAACAGAATTAACAGCGGACACTAAAGTGATCGTTGTCAACTGGCAAGAGAAAAAAATTGGATTGGTGGTTGATAAGGTAACCACTATTCGCTCTTTTGAAAGTGCAGATCGTGAAATTTCAGAAAAAGCTGATCAAGAAGCTGCAAGTTATGTCATGGCATTTATTCGAACAGATGATGGCATTATCCTACAACTAGACGTGGACAGTATTTTTAATGAACAAGGGGAAAAAGAACTGGTATCCTTAATGAATAGATAAAAATGGGTAGATTAGAGGAATGGTGAACAATGTATGGCAGATGAATTAAGGGTTGGAATCTCAGATTATAAAATAGCAGAGCAGCCTCAATCCTTGATAACAGTAGGGTTAGGTTCATGTGTCGGGATTGCATTATACGATCCTAAAACAAAAATCGGCGGTTTAAGTCATATCATGCTGCCAGACAGCACTGCTTTCAGAGAGGTCAATAAAATTGAAAAGTTTGCTGATTTAGCTATTCCCCATATGGTATCAGAAATAAATAAACGAACAAATAATAATCCGCTAGTCGCTAAGATAGCTGGCGGAGCAAGCATGTTTGAATTTTCTAAAGATCTTCCACATGGAAGTATTGGAGATCGAAATGTTCTTGCGGTTGAGGAAGTATTGAAACAGCTAGGGATTCCTTTATTAGCCAATCATACTGGGGGAAAGATGGGCAGAACAATGATCATCGATTTGACCACCTTTACAGTAACGATTCGAATGGTGAATAGAGAAATAATTGTATTGTAAAAAGGGATAGGGGAGAAACAAAGAGTGAATGTAAAAGTATTGGTTGTAGATGATTCTCCTTTTATGAGAAAAATTATTACTGAAACTATAGCAAGTATTGAAGGACTTGAAGTTATTGGTACGGCAAGAAACGGCCGAGATGCACTAAAGGCAATCCCGCAACTTCAACCTGATGTTATTACGTTAGACATTGAAATGCCGGGATTAAACGGGTTAGAAACCCTTGGAATCATTAAAAAAGAACACTCTACACCAGTTATTATGATGAGTTCATTTAGTGGAGAAGACAACACGATTGCGGCATTGGATCTAGGTGCAATGGATTTCATTGAAAAACCTCATGATATAAGGAACCAATCGGATGCATTTAAAAACGAAGTAGCCGATAAGATAAAACCTTTATTTGAACAAATGAAAACAGAACTACCCATAGAAAAGTCGGTAGTACAAAAAAGTGAATTAGAAAATAGACTACCTAAAAAAATTAAAGCTATTGTGATTGGTGCATCTACCGGCGGACCTAAAGCACTGTTTTCAATTATTCGATCGTTACCGGAAAACTTAACTTTTCCAATTTTTATCGTTCAACACATGCCTAAAGGCTTTACCACATCCTTTTCTAAACGGTTGGATAAGGAATCAACTGCGACAGTGGTAGAAGCCGAAGATGGAATGGCAATAAAAGGCGGTACTGTGTACGTTGCTCCAGGTGGATACCACATGGTAATTGAAAATAACCGCATTAAATTAAATGAAGCAGATAAGATTCATGGTGTTAGACCAGCTGTTGATTACTTATTTGAAACAGCTGCTGAAGCTTATGGCAACGAATTGGTTAGTTTTATTTTAACCGGAATGGGGCAAGATGGAGCTCGCGGACTGGATAAAATCAAAAAAGCTGGCGGATTTACAGTTGCGCAAAATCGAGAAACTTCTATTGTCTATGGCATGCCAGGTAATGCGGTACAAAAAGGTGTCATTGATGAAATTGCAAGTTTAAAAGACATATCAGAATTGATTAATTGGATGATAAGGATGAGAAGCTAATGTTGAATTTCGAATTTTTCTATGCATGGACAAAAGAACATTTGAATATTAATCTAGACGGATACAAGGAAAAACAGCTTCAAAGACGTATTGGAACGATCATGAAAAATACTGGTGCTGCAACGTTAGAAGAATATGCTGTGAAGATCCAATCAGATCCAATCATTAAAAAGAATTTTTTG
>NZ_JBEMBC010000100.1:0-7340 GCF_040274425.1 Carnobacterium sp. | reverse complement strand
GGTCAAGTGAAGTACTATTCCTACAATAAATATTTTTTTCTTATACAATAGAGATCCATTAAATAATTTTTAATCAACCGTATATTTACTTATTATATCTCTTCTTTACTAATATTAGTTATCTTTCCTATTAATATCGAAAAAAGGGTAATGGTTTTTAAATTCAAGTTAACAAACTTCCTTAATTTTCCATAAATCTAGCAAATTTATCTGCGGTGTTTTCTTTTCTTCTCTTGTTACATGAGCATAGATATTCATAGTTGTTTGAATATCAGTGTGCCCTAGGCGAGCCTGAACATCTTTCATTGATGCTCCCATAGAGAAGAGGATACTACAATGAGTGTGTCGCAACCCATGAGCAGTAATTCTCTTGAGTCCATTACGCTTTTGCACATTTCTCATGCGGTCATTAGGTACATTAATCGAATAGAAGTTATTTCTCGTATTCGCAAAAACAAGCTGATCGGGTTTATTTGTATTAAAACCGAGTTTCAGCATGAATTGAGCTTGATACATCTTCCACTGCTTTAAAAGCCTCATCGAATCATTATCCATATCAATAACTCTTCTACCGTTCACTGTCTTCGTAGGTTGCACGATAATCTTGTTGTTTAAGCCCTTAGTGAGTGTTTTATTGATATTGAGGGTAGATGTATCAAAATCAATATCTGACCATTTAAGAGCCAATAGCTCCGATTTCCGAGCACCGCTATAGGCTAATATCCTAAAATACGTGTACCAATTAAGATCCAAATCTTATTTTACATATACCAAGAACTCGTTTAATTCCTCTTTGGTATAAAAATTCTCAAATTCGCTTTCTTCAATCGTCTCAATACGTTTTGGCACAGTGACTTTATCAAACGGATTACTATCGATGATATGCATTCTTAAAGCATAATCAAAGATACGGTTCGCATAATACTTTATACGTCTGTAATTGACTAGCTTATCACGCCACTTATTTAATTCAGATTGGCAATGTTCAGGTTTCATTTCACGAATATTCATGCCATCAAAAGAGGGGATGATGTGATTTTTAAAGTCGCATATTGTTTTATTTAGTGTAGACTCCTGAACATTATCCATATACTCAGATTCTAACCACAGTTCATACACCTCGTTAAAGGTACTTCTTTTCCTCTCAGATGGAAAACCATTTTTGTTAAATTCATTGATTAATCTTGCTTCAGCAATTTCTGCTTGTTTCTTTGTCTTAAAGCCTCTTCGTTTACGATAGACTTCTTTATCTGTTACTGGATCAATTCCAATATATGAATGAAACATATATCGTGTTTCGCCATTCTTTAAACTGAAAAAAAAGTTTTTATCATTTGAAACTGTGGACAAAATCCAATACAGATGGAACCCAAATTTTAATTGACGAATTATGCTGTTATAATTTGTTGGGAACTAATTTGTGTTTTTAAAGATAAAACTGCAAATATAAAGGTGGACTCGATGAACCAACCATTAAAGATGGAACATCATCATACAATATTGATGAAGATTAATCTCTAAAACTAAAACTCATATAAATTTTAAGGAATAACGAGAACTCAAACTGTCTAAAACAGTTTGAGTTCTTGTTGTTTTTTATTGCGGAGTCGATTTAGTATCTAAATCACTTTGGGGAAACTGTTTTGAGACCGTTTACATAAAAGTGTTATAATATCACTACATTAAGTAATACTTGGAGGTTAATTATGGAATCTAGGATTAATGATATTGTTAACAAATTATCTGAAAATTATCAAAAATATGGTAGTACTATTAAGTTTGAAAAAGATGAAACACTAGAAAGATATCAAGATTATTTTATAGAAAAATTTTCGTTGGCAACATTAGAGCGTATGAGTCCTCAAGAAACTCTAAATGAATTAATGAACATGAATAACCAAGAAAGTATGGTTTATTGGTTAGAATTTAAAAATGATGAGGAATTTAAAACGGGTTTGTTTGGAGGAATACAAGGAGGGTCAGCAGGTAAGTATACTATGTTTCACTCGAAAAAATATAATCAATGGGTGAAATGGGAAAGTCATAAGCAAGTGCCGATATCTGATGAAGAAGCGGCTGATAGAGCTGATCAGATTAGAAGAAATTTAATCAAACTTCATAATTATATTCAAGAAAATTCTTATAAAACAATAGATGATATTCGATTAATGATTGAATCCATTGAAAATGATGGAGAGTTAAAAGGCCTTTATCGCTATGGATGGGTGCATAAATATTTACATATTCATTATCCTGAAAAAATATCTTGCTATCACGGATGGAGTATTTTCACTTCGCTATTAGTAAAGATGAAACATCCGTTTGCTGAAATCCTTTCAGATGATGAAATGAGTCCTTACTTCTTTGACTACTTTTATATTGACTTATCTAATCGGCTAAATATTTCTCAAATTAATTTGAGCCGATTAATAGGAAAGTCGTATCCCGATATCGAAAAAACGACTTACTTTAAAGTAGAAGTCTCAAAGTTTGATCGACAAGACTTAGAACAGATGATTCATTCAAAGTATTTTTATGGGCCAATAAATTTAAATGAAGATTTAACAAATATCACGTCACGAAAAGAAATGATGAAGTTTCTACACTCAATAAATTATGATGAATACAATGCCACACAGGTAAATTTAATAACTAAAGGAATCACAGAAAACGATATTGTCTTATTGGTAGATAGTAACAGAGCGCAGTATGTAGGAGTAGCCAATGGTGAATACGAATATATGCAAAATGAAAAATTTAGACACCGTATTCCTATGACCTGGTACGATATAAACCAGGTTAATCAATTTACTATTTCAGGGAAGATTACAAAAATAATAAATCGTGTGAATAAAGCGAAAGATCAAGTTAATATCGAATTAGCAGTTGAACAAGGCGAAAAAATCATACGTTCGGAGACAAAAAAATTCATTAACCCTCTTAAAGGTGAAATGAGAGAGATTAATTCTTTATTAGGTAAAAAGAAACAAGTTATTCTAACAGGGGCCCCAGGTACTGGGAAAACGTATTGGGCACAAAAGACAGTTCACGAATTAATAGCTAGACAACTTTATAAAAATAGTTATGAAAATTTAACCGACAAGGAAAAAGAAACTATCAAAAATTCCGAACAGCTAAAAACTGTAGTCATGCATTCCAATTATGGCTATGAAGAATTTGTAGAAGGATTAAGACCAGATACTATAAATAACCAGCTTGTCTTTAAGATTAAGGATGGTGTATTAAAAGAATTTGCTTTAAAAGCTAAGAAAGATCCGGATAAAAATTACTATTTAATACTCGATGAAATAAATCGAGCAGACTTAACAAAAATATTTGGAGAGTTAATTTACTCTATTGAGAATTCTAAACGAGGAGAATATATTAATCTTTCTGTTTCTAATAAAGAATTTACGATACCCAAGAATTTGTATATCATTGGAACCATGAATAATGCAGATAAGTCCGTTTCACTCATTGATTTGGCTTTGAGAAGACGATTCGGTTTCATCGAATTAAAACCAAATTACGACCTTCTTGATTGTGTGATTGCAGATAATATAGTTATTGATGCTATAGATACAGATGATGAAGATGCTCTGTTAAGTGAAATCGAAGAAGTTACAGAGATTCATATAGGTGACTGGTTACAGACCGTCAATCAGCGCATTGTTCATGTATTAGGAGCGGAAGGAAATGATCTGCAAATCGGACATTCCTATTTCTTATCGAACGAAGAAGTCATTACTGAACCAGGTCAATTTGTTGATGTTTTGAAGTATGAAATCATTCCTTTACTCAATGAATACACCTATCACAATCAACATCAACTAAAAGAGATTATTGGAGACAAAATGTATGATTCTTCAAATCAATTAAGATTCAACCTGATCAGTGAAGAAGAATTTGGAACTTTAATAGAAGCGCTATTGGAGTAGATGGCTATGAAAATACAATTAGATGAATGGACATCGACAGAGCTTCCTCTAGCGGACGAAAAAGTTATTGAACAGCTTCTTCTTTTACAAAAAAGAAATATCATAGAGGTTAACTTAACTTCAAATGGCATAAAAGTTAGTGCGAATTCAATGGTAGGATTCGAAGGGAATCAAAACCTACGAATTGCAATTAAACCTAAAATTTCAGGTTTTTCTGTTTTGAAAATGATTGGTTATATTCATGGATTCATTCCCATCAAATATCAGGAAAATGCTTATTTAGGTGAAGGAGAAGTTAGTTTATTTGATCTATTGATTCAACAATGGCTTGATTTAGTAGAGAAGTTAACGCCTAAATTAAGACAAAATTATATAACTATTCAGGAAAAAGAGACCTATATCAAAGGAAAAATAAGAGTAGGTGAACTAGCAAAACAAGGAATAGTAACTCCTAAAACTCCAGTGGAATATCAAGTTTTGAATATAGATCAAACATTGAATCAAATGATAAAAGCTGGATTAAGTTATTATAAACAGCAAACACTGAACCCTTATCTAGTGAATCAGATAAACTTATTATTGAGAGATTATACACCGGTTAAGAATATTTATTTAAATAAAAATGAGATTGAGAGTAAAATATCTAGGTTAACTAGACTTGAGAAGGATTATAGGGTTCCACTCAAATATTTAAACTGGTTACTCTCTTTGAGTGGAATGGGTTCAAATAGCGAACGTGGTAACTCGCTTTGGATAAATATGAATTCACTTTTTCAGGACTATCTCACTGCTTTTTTAGAGCGATATTCTGTTGGCTATCAATTGGAATCTGAAGTCTCAAATCGAACGATATTTAAATATGATAGCGAGTATAACCCACTAAATAAGTCATCCATTTCAATCAGACCAGACTTATTAGTTTATGATTATGGTGGATTGAGAAATATTATTGATTTCAAATATAAAAACTACACTGATCATTCAATCAGTACGTCGGATTTATATCAATTATCAAACTATGGCTTGACTGTAGGAGAAGGTAATATCAACCCAATCATCCTTTATCCAACAGAGAGAGAGTTTCCAGATCAAGTGATAGACGTGAATCTTGCAAATCTAAATATAAAACAAAAAATTACTGTAAGAGGAGTCAATTTAAATCATTTACAAGTGCTAATTGATTTGCAAGATCATGCTGAATTATCTAATTATGCAGAAACATTATTAAACTAGTATCTCTTAACATATGTTTTACAGCTTCTTAATCTCTATTTTTTAAAAGTAAGTGCCCGAATGAATAGTTGAATTTGACTATGAGGAGGATGAAAAAATGCCAGAAACTGAAAACATACAAATAACGCTGGAAAATTATGATAATAGTAAAACTTACTTTGATTTTGACAATATAATCTATGATCTGGATAGTGAGATAGATTTATTACCAATACCTTAGCCTGAAAAAAATACAACATTAATGAAGAAAATATAGACAATCATATAATCAAATCATATGGATTAAATGAAGATGAAATAAAGATGAAATAAAGTATATACATTCAAAATTAAATAAATAGATTTCTTTATACATAAAGGAGATATTTTATGACTAGTAATGAAAGTACAGCAAATTACGAAAAGTTTTTACGAGCCTTTAATACTCTACATGAAACACTAGGAAAAAAACTAAATCAACCTAATTTGCAATTCGGGGCGTTGCTAAAAGTTGCTGAGAAGAACAGAGATAAAGTAGTGTTGAACTATTTGAGTGAATTAGATTTTTATCGTGAGTTTAGAAACTTTTTAGTACATCAAGCAACGATAGATAAGCCGCCAGTCGCGGAACCAAATGATTTTATAATTGATGAAATTAACGATATTATCCATCGTATAGAAAATCCGAAAAAGGTTTATGAATTGTTTCTAAACGAGGTAATCCACTTTAATATGGATGATAGTCTTAGTAAAGTGCTTAGTGTAGTTAACGAGAAAGAATACTCTCAATTTCCTGTATTTAATCAAAATGAGTTAGTAGGGCTAATTTCTGAAAATGGAATCACTCGTTTTTTAGCTAAATCAGTAGAAGATGATATCATTTCAATAGTTGAGACAAAAATTAAAGACATCATTAATCAAGATGAAGCTAAAAACTCAATTTCAGTTGTTAATTCAAATACATTAATTCATGATGTAGAAGAAATTTTTAATAAAAAACTTCATAAGGGAAATTCAATTTTTGCAATTTTGGTATCAAATAGAGGCCATAATATAGAAAATCCAGAGGACATAGTAGGTATTATTACTCCATGGGATTTACCAATTATTTTAGATAATAAGTAACGTATTTTTTTATCTAATATCATAAAACATAGGCGTATGCGTGAAAATTTAGTACAAACCATTACCAAAACCATTACTATATAACTATAAACGTTGACGTGATGGGGTTGAGATGAGCCCCCTCAACTCCATCAATATATCAAGGAAGTCCTCAAAGTCTCATTTGAGGGCTCTTTTCTTTATATAGTAAATTGATGCATCATATATAATGCTAAATTGAGCTAATTTTTCAATTAGAGTTATCTTCATCTCATCATATAGGCTATAATTTGAGATAGAGAAGTGAAATATATTAGGAGGTTTACGGATGAGAAGAGTAATTATTGATTCAGATACTGCTGGGGACGATACAACAGCGATTTTGATGGCTTTGAAGTATTTTAAGGTTGAAGGTGTGACAATTGTTGCTGGAAATGTAGCTTTTGACCAAGAGGTTGAGAATGCCTTGACCACTATTGAAACCTATAATCCTGGTTACAAGGTCCCTGTTTATAAGGGTTACCAAAGTCCAATGATTGCCCTACCTAACGCGAAACACGATACGGTTGAGGAAATTCAAGGTGGCAATGGTATGGGGGATGCTGTTTTTCCAAAACCTCAGCAAGAACCAGAAAATGACCATGCAGTAGACTTTATTATTGATACAATTAAAGCAAATCCAGGTGAGATTGAAATTTTAGCTTTAGCGCCTTTAACCAATATTGCAATGGCAATTAAAAAAGCCCCAGAAATTATGAAGGATATCAAGCATATCTGGATTATGGGTGGTGTCAACAACCGCTTAGGGAATATGAATGTATCGGCTGAATATAACTTCTATGTGGATCCTGAGGCGGCTAGGATCGTTTTAAATGCGTCAACAGCAAAAACCATGGTTACTTGGGATGCTTCTTTAGACTTTGGTGTTATGTATGAAGAAGATATTGAAGAAATTCAAGCTTTAAATACGAAAGGTTCAAAATTCTTCTTAGATATTAATATGTTTGTCCGTGAGTTTGAACTGGCAAAACGAGGCATCGACGGGATTACTTGTACAGACTCATTATTGGTTGCAGTTGCTGCGGT
>NZ_JBEMBC010000099.1:0-7584 GCF_040274425.1 Carnobacterium sp. | reverse complement strand
TATTCCTGCCTCAGCTATTGAAAGCAATCTCCTATATTGTTCTAAGTAATTTAAAGTCAAATAAATCTAGTCCTTTCGTTAATGTCCTCATTCATTCAATGATAAGCAAAATGATAAAACAACTCCCATAATTCATACCAAATACGAGGATTTTTTCCAGTTATCTCTTCTATCTTTTGAATTCTATAATTCAATGTATTTCTGTGAATATGAAGTTCTAGCGAAGTGTCATTGATACTTTTATTATTCCGCGCAAAACTGACTAGAGTTTCTGCGTACTCTGGTGCCACTTCCTTTATCTTCTTTAAAAGTTTCTGATTGGGAGGAAGTGAAAATGAAAATAAATTAGCTAAGTAGCAGTTATCTGTTTTATTGATTCCTTCTTTCTTTGTGTTAAAAAAAGAGAGCATTGCATATGTCTGTTTGATATCTTGAAGAATTTGACCGATATTTTTTTCACTAGAGCTTACGATAATAAATTCAGTAGTAGTTGTTTCCAATGAATCAACGGTCTCCACAAATATAACAAAACCTTTAGACCATTCAAATAGTTCTTTCTTAGACGCAACTGCTCTCAGTATTTCCTTCCTTTCAGCAAAAACACCATAATAAGATCGTCCCAATTCTAAGTCGTATTTTTCATTTGCTTCTTTTTTCAACGATTCTATATATATACCCTCTGACTGGATAATTTGTTTCAAGAGGTTACTCTTTGCCGCTCTATTCTCTTCTTTTTGTTTATAAATATTTAATTCTTCAATAAGGAGTAGCGAGACTGTTTTAACAATTTTTGTGAATGGACGAACTTCATCAGGATCACCTGTAATTCCGACTACTCCAATGATAGTACCTTCATATATTATTGGCTCATTCGTCCCTTTTTTCTCTAAATGTGTGTCTTGATAAACCTCTATGATTTTCTTTTCTTTAATTGCACGTTCAGCTGCTCTATGCGAAGTTCCGATACGATTACTGTCGCCACTTGCAATAATAATACCTAAGTCATTCATAATATTGATATTGTAAGGAATATCTTCCATAAGTTTACTGACGATTAGACTAGCCTGACTATTCGTTAACACGTTACTTCTGCCACCTTTTCTATACAAAAAACAGTTTAGAATTATACATCCTAAACTGTTTTTTTCTTATCTTCTAAGTTAAAGTATCTTCTTATAAACTTAAAATATCAAGTTTATCTTCCAAAATAAATGTGACTTATTCCTGTACACTGCTTAAGAATAAGATTCGAGCAATGTTTTCGCATGTTCGTTCTAGATTTGATTCACCATTTTCCAAAGCTTCTTCAAGCGATTCGGCTTTTGAGAGAATCCCAAAAATAGCCGTTATCCCCTCATCATGTAGCACCTCAACATCTTTTCCAATATAACCAGCACAAGCAAAGACGGGTTTTTGATAATGTTTTGCAACTTTAGCGACCCCATATGGCGCTTTTCCGAATTTAGTTTGAAAATCCATGCCACCTTCACCAGTAAAAATAAAATCGGCTTCAGCAATCTGTTCCTCTAATTGATTGATCTCAATGACAATATCAATTCCAGGTCTTAGTGTTGCATTTGTAAAGGCTAATAAGCCAGCGCCTAACCCACCTGCTGCTCCAGCTCCAGGTAACTGTTCAATAGATTTTTGAACATCTTTTTGAATAATATGCGCGTAGTGTTTTAAATTAGAGTCTAATTGTTCCACCATTTCTGGAGTAGCTCCTTTTTGAGGACCAAATACATGAGCAGCCCCATGCTCTCCAGTTAATGGGTTGGTAACATCGCTAGCCACTTCAATTTCAATTTCTTTTATTCGAGGATCTAATTCAGTAGTATCAATTGACACTAGCTGATCCAAAGAACCTCCTCCTTGGGGAATTGATTGACCATGTTCGTCTAAAAACTTCACACCTAATGCTTCGGCCATTCCAGCCCCGCCATCATTCGTTACACTACCGCCAATTCCGATAATGATTTTTTCTACACCATGATTTAGAGCCGCTTTGATCAGTTCCCCAGTGCCATAGGTAGAAGTAATTAAGGGGTTTCGGCTCTCTTTTGGCAATAACTCAATCCCATTTGCTTTTGCCATCTCAATGACTGCTGTTTTATCGTCACCTAAAATACCAAAATATGCCGTTACTTTTTCTTCAGGGATTGGACCAGATACTTCAACATTGATCCGTCTTCCTTCTGTTGCATCCACTAAAGAATCAACCGTCCCTTCGCCTCCATCAGCCATTGGAACAAGACTGATTTCTGCATCCTTAAATACTTTTTTGATTCCTCTAGCCATTGCTTCACAGGCTTCTTTTGCGCTCATACTTTCCTTAAACGAATCTGGTGCAACAACAAATCTTTTTACCATTGTATTTGCCTCTTTTCCCTTAATTAGTTAAGAATAAATCCATATAAAATGGTTGCAACTACAGTCATTGCCCCACCTACACACATTTCGTAGGGGATAACCTTCAATCTTTCTTTTATCGTCATATTCATACTATTTGCACTAATATGGAAATAATTTCCTTGAGGAACACTATCGATAACGGTTGATCCTGTATGAACCATTACAGATGCTGCTAAAGAAGAAGTTCCTGTATCTAGAATAGCTTGTCCAAATGATCCAGTAGCCAATATAACAGCAGTAGACGTTGAACCTACAGCTAACCCCATCAAGACACCTGAAATTGGCGCTAAGAATGTTCCAGAAATACCTATCGTATCAATTAATTTTACAACTTGAACAGATAAATCAGAAGCAGATATCAATCCTGCAATTGCACCGGCTCCAATCAAAATAAGTACCGTATCCGTTACCCGTCTAATTCCTGAAGAAGCGTATTCACTAATTTTATTTGCATGTCCCATTGCAAGCATTCCTACGATTGAAGCAAAAGGAAGAATATATAACGCATCAATTTTTAAATTTGTGAGGACCTCTATTTTTAATAGGGTCCCAATTGGATTGATCAATAAAAGAACAATTGAAAGCATCGGCGCAATCAACGCTTTTCCCAATGGCATTAATTCTTTTGCTTCTTTTTTCGGAATATCCCTATCTCTTACCATTTCTCCTTTATTTTTAATTAAATTTGCTACAATAACAGCAGTTGCAAGTCCGAATAAAGCAGGAATAAATCCAGCTAACATCACACTGCTCAAATTTAAACCAAAACCATCTGCTGCTGCAATCGTATTTGGATTAGGAGAAATAATATTTCCTGCTTTTCCTCCACCAGATAAGGCCGTTAATAATGCAATCTTACTAATCCCTGTTTGTTTGCCAACCGATAATGCAATTGGAGCAACAATTAGTACTGCCACTGGAATAAATACCCCTACAGCCGTTATGATCATGGTCGAAAGAGCCAATGATAAGATGGCTTTCTTATCTCCAAGTTTCGTTACAATCGCGTTCGCAATGGATTCTGCTGCTCCAGATTCCATCATTACACCTGCAAGCATTCCTGCAGCAAGAACACGGATAGCGGTTCCAATAACGCTTTGTGTACCGCTGATTAGAATATCGATAGTATCCACCAAGGAAGCTCCACCTACTAAACAACCAACGATGGCTCCAAAAAATAAAGAATACACTGGATTGAATTTTTTCAATATAAGTACAATTGCAACGATCAATCCAATAATTGCTGCAAACCATGGAATCGTAATATCTAACATCTTTAAACATCTCCCAACTTCATCTGTGTGCGCTTACATTATATTTTTCATTACTAGAAAAAGCTATTGTCAGACTAACAAATCTAACTGTGCACATGCACAACACAAATAAAATTTATAAATGTATCATCCTCACTAAATACTTAATTGAATATTAAATAACAGGAAAATTATATACGATAAGGAATAAATTTGGTAAAGTTGGTGGAGTTACATTTAGATAAATCAAGAAAAAGGAGTATGAAAATGGTATATTTAATAGATTTTTTAAAAGGTATTGTTATAGGAATAGCCAATATTATTCCCGGTGTAAGTGGAGGAACGATGGCTGTCTCGTTGGATATTTACGATCGTTTAATTTCATCAATTAGTCACTTATTTAAAAATTGGAAAGATAGTTTAAAAACATTAGTTCCTATATTAGTTGGTGCCGCTGTCGGAATAGTTGCATTTACCTATACTATTGAGTTCTTATTGAGCTCATATACTTTGCCAACTGCCTTGGCTTTTATAGGCTTAATTTTAGGTGGTATTCCAGGTTTATGGAAATCTTTTCAAAATGGACTAAAGAAACAAAAGCAGACATTGTCGATTAGCCACGCTATTTCTTTTGTTCTCATGTTTGCGTTAGTTGTCATTATACTCCCGTTACTTCAAGGATCCGGAGAATCTTTAACAGCTATTCAATTAGATCCATTAAGTTTGATCAAGTTGTTCATAATTGGTATTATTGCATCCGCAACGATGGTTATTCCGGGAGTAAGCGGGTCATTAATTTTAATGGTCTTAGGTTATTATTATTTAATCATCAACAGCATAACGATATTCATATCATCTTTACGAATAGGAGATATGGAATCACTGTTACCTAACTTTATCCTTCTGTTTGTCTTTGGGTTAGGTGTTTTGATTGGTATCTTTTTGATTAGTAAAGCAATAGAATTCTTATTTGAACATTATAGTTCAGTAACTTACAGTGGAATCTTAGGTTTAGTAATTGCTTCCCCATTTGCTATTTTGTATAATACAAATGCACTAAATGATTTACAGACCTCTCATGCATTACCGTTCACTTTAATAGGTTTAGTACTATTGATTATTTGTTATTATGGGATTTACCAGTTAGGTAAAAGTGAAGCCAATTAGATAAAAATTGTACTGTTAATATGCATATGAAAAACGTATTTTAGAACCGAATATTTTATATCTACTCTTCTGCTAGAAAGGGTAAACAAAAGAGATTTAGACATTTAACATGTCCAAATCTCTTTTATTTTATCATCTCGAGTTGTAAATTTTTCTTATTTTCATTGGTGTTCACCTCGTAATATCCAGCACTTTAGTCCACCTTTACTGCTGCGAATTCAAGGCTATATAAGTTTGATGGATAAATATAGTAGAGAAACCTTTTATTATCATCAGTTTCCGACTTTACATATACGGCTGTCTTAGTTACTTCTCTGCCTTTCGTTACTGTTAGTCTAAAATAATCCGTTTCATTTGGAACGTTTACAAAAAGGCCACCCAATGAATCAACACTACCAAATGGATGTTTTGCACTGCTTTTAGTGAAATGAGTTCCATCTTCTTCAGCCCAACGGAAACCTTCTCCTGTTGAAAATTTAGTTCCTTGATTTGGTTGATTATCTGCATAACCGGAAGTGTATTCAACTGTTTTACTAACTCTTTCATATTCATATATTGGATGTTGCGGAACAGTTATTACCTTTACTTGATCATTAAAAGGGCTAGTTATATTGGTCTCTTCAGTATAATTCCGATCAATTCTTGTAAAAACTAAAATGACTCCCATTAAAATAAAAAGGAACCAATAAAAAGGCTTTTGTTTCATAGACCTTATCTCCTTAATTTATTCATTCATGTTTAAAATTTGAGAGACAATTTCAGCACTACCAGGTAAAAACATAAAGAGTGAAATTAAAACAAGTAAACTGCCTGAAATAAACAATATCATGACCAGTTTAACTTCACGCGAAACACCTTTCTTTAACCCACCTACTATAAGCAAAGCAATACCTAAAAATAATAATAAAAAATACCAAAATCCCATTCTATCTCCTACTTCCTATAATGATTGTCCTTCGTTAAATTCAATAAAAAAAGCGCTTTATTCCTACTATGATTATACCCCTTAATTCCATATTGAGCAGTTACTATTTCTATTCATTAAGAATTTTAATAGAAAAGATACTACATTCAATTATCATGATTGCTTGTGAGAAAAAAACAATTTCATGTCTTAATCGATCATTATTTATTAAAGTTAATTCATCAATAGACCATTCATCTAATCCTCGATTAAATAATATTTGTTGAGTTTCAAATCGCTTCCATTTATTATCTCTAATTTTGATTGAAAAGTAACGCACCTATTGGTTTACATTTAGCAACCAGCTGTTTACATCTAGTAAAAATCAAACTAAACAAGTTTCAATTTGTTTTTCTAATTTTTAAATAAGAGTCTAATTATAGGTTTAGCTTTTATCAATTTACAGTAATAGATATGTTACTATGAAACTAGCAGTTATTCTATTCAAATGAAATCTCAAAAGTGTTTACATTATTAATGATCAGTGACGTTTCTTTCTTGGTTGTTTTCAACTCCTTGTAAGATTCAATCGTATCTAATATAACAGCATAAACAGATTAAACAGACCTACTTAAGAAGGAGACTAGTTTTATGAAGTATTTTAAACATTCAAAATTATTATTATGGACATTATGGGTCTTAGCAATGGTGCTGATTATTTACTTTGCAACTAAGATCAGCTTTGTTTTCCAACCACTATTTGTTTTATTTTCAACACTTTTTATTCCTGTTTTAAGTGCTGGATTTTTATTTTACTTGTTGAATCCTTTGATTAATGTAATGCAAAAATTAAAAATCAAACGCAGCTATGCGATTATTTTAGTTATGGTTCTATTTCTTAGTGGAGCTACTATTTTTATTATTAAAACTTTTCCCGTCTTGATGAACCAACTATCCGATTTAGTTACTAATAGTCCTGCTATTCTCTCAGATATTGAGACTCAAACGAAAGACATAGCATTATTCTCTACATTTAATAATGTTGATTTAGAAGAAACTTTAAATCAGCTGAATCTTTCACTTGATGCTTTTTCCAAAACCATTTTATCTAGTTTCACTACCAGCATTAGTTCCATCATTGGAGCTGTCGCTAATTTAACAATCGTATTAATCACGGTACCAATTGTTCTATTTTATATGTTCCATGATGGGGAAAAATTACAATCAGCTGTGACTCACTTATTTCCCAAAAAATATCAAAAGCATGTCTTTGAATTACTCCATCAGACTAATCTTGTGATTACTGCTTATATCAGTGGAAAAGGCTTAGCGAGTATCGTTGTTGCTGTTTTGATGTATTTTGGCTTTTTATTAATTGGATTACCTTACACCTTATTATTGGCGATTGTTAATGGATTTACTAATCTTATTCCTTATATAGGTCCTTTTATCGGCGCTGTACCGGCAATTTTAGTCGCCTTAACGGTCTCTCCAACAACTGCTTTATTGGTCGCTTTAATTGTATTAGTCGTTCAACAACTTGATGCTAACTTTCTGACACCGAAATTTGTTGGAAAATCATTAGCTATTCATCCACTAACAATTATCATCATTTTATTAGTAGCTGGAAAAATGCTTGGAATTGTTGGAATTATTTTTGGAGTTCCCGCTTTTGCTGTAATTAAAACAATAGTTGTTTATATTAAAAATACTCGAATTGCTGAAGAAAAGCACTAATAATAGAATTCCCCTTAGTACGAAGATCGTAGTTCTTACTTCATTAAGTGTAGGTATATCACTAGTAATTCTACTAGAACAAATAAAAAATTTATTATTGCGCATTTTTTT
>NZ_JBEMBC010000098.1:0-7656 GCF_040274425.1 Carnobacterium sp. | reverse complement strand
TTTTTCTATATAAGTATACAAAAATAGACCCTATAGAGGGCACTTTTTTTAGTGTCCATTCTATAGGGTCCATTTTAAATGGAGAGTGGTTCTTTAATTTGGTTAAAAATGTATTGGTATTTTCATGTAATTTTCATGAAAGTTTTACTTACGAAAGAGCTGCAATGTCTGATACACTTCTTATAGATACACAAAAAAGGAGTTTTTCATTATTAAAGAAGTTAAAGAAAACAGATTGCCCCACAATGCTAAAGAAGGAATGTTATACGGTGCTATTATTTGCGCAATAACTGCTATTATTATGAGCACAGTAAACATTAGCCTTGGATTTGGAAAGTTTGACACAGAAGTGTTAATGATTGTCCTTAAATCCTTACCACTTATTTGGATTATTGCTATGTTATTAGAGACACTTGTTGTTGGACGTATTGCAGAAAAAATGGTACATACTTTTTCTGATGATACAGATGGATTTAATGCAAAAATGCTTTTCACTATCTTTTTCACTGTAATTGGCATGTCACTATTCATGACAATAATTGGCGACATGATGGGAAATGGTATCAGCTTAGCTTCATTTGGTGCATTATCGCATTGGCCTAGAAACTTTTGTATTGCCTTATTCTGTGAGCTTTTGATTGCTCAACCGCCTGCACGATTTGTTATGAAAAAATTACATGAGCGCCAATCAAATAAGTTAGATTACGATTTTGATTAAGCTCTTATAATTAAAACGAACCTAAAGAAACTTGTATTTCCTTTTTTACTGGAAAAGCAAGTTTCTTTTTGCTTCACTTTTCCATGCAATCCACTTTGATGGAAGAGTGAAGACTCTTTTGTGCGTCACTCTTCCATCAAGTGCTGTTGCATGGAAAAGTGGTGGTGATTTTGTTGCTCACTCTTTCGTGTAGAGCCGTTTCATGGACAAGTGAGACCGATTTTCCGCACCACTTATTCGTAAAGGAAACACGATACACAAAAAGAGGATAAGACTTTTATCTCACCCTCTCTTAGTTTGTTATAGATTTGAAAGATCGGCTTCAGCAATCGTTTCTTCTAATTCTACAACCATTTTTTCTTTTGTTGCTGCATCCCATTGATAGTAATCAGCCATAAATTCAACAACAGCTTCTTTTATCTCTAGAACATGGTGCTGATCAAATAAAATACTTTCTGTTCTACGATCAAAGAAATCTGTAGGTGTTAGAACCATTTCATTTTCTAAAGTGTAGATAAGGAATAACGCATCCCCTAAATCTAGGTTAGCAGGTTTTGTGAAAGAGTTAGCTCGATCAAAAATTTCGCTGGCATTTGATCCAAACCATCTGACTAATTTTTCTGCTTCTTCTTTTGAAAGACCTGTTTCCATTCCTTTTTTAGCTTGTTCTTCAACATAATCATCAAATTTACTTCCTAAAGGAACATTTCCACCTGACAATTTAACTACTTTAGTATCTACTTCAGGGTATTCTTTACCCGTTTTTTCTTTCAATCGTTTTGAAATTAATTTTAACGATCCCTCAGCCATCTTACGGTAATCGGTTAATTTGCCTCCCGCAATCGTGATCAACCCATTTTCAGATTCTGTTAGCGAGCTTCCTCTAGATACTGCTGATGGATTTTTCCCGCCGCTCTCAGCAATCAAAGGCCTCAATCCAGCCCAACTTGCTTCAATATCTGTTACGGTCAACTTAGCTTCTGGAAATCGGTAGTTTATCGCTTTTAACAAGTACTCAATATCTTCTTGGGAAACTGTTGGATGATTGATATCACCAGTATAGTCCGTATCGGTTGTTCCAAAATATGTTTTTCCATTACGTGGAATAATAAAAAGCATACGATTATCAGAAAAACTAGAATCCGTATAAATAGGACCATTCACATGCAAACGCTCTTCAGGTACCACTAAATGAACCCCTTTTGTTGGGCGCATTCTTTGTTCAGAGTCTGCCTCACTCTTTTCTCTTGTTTCATCTGACCACGGACCTGTAGCATTCATAATAATGTCAGCTTTGATGTCAAATTGTTCCCCAGTTAGTACATCTTGGGCTTTTACACCAGCTACTTTTTGTTGATCATCAAATATAAAATCAACAGCTTTAACATAATTAGCAATAACAGAACCAAATTCATTCGCTTTTTTCATTAATTCTGTTGTGATTCTAGCATCATCAGAAGTATAGTCTAGATAAACTCCCGCTTGTAATAAATCTTCTTTTTTAAGCGCTGGTTCACGCTCTAAAGTGGACTCTTTATCTAAGAAGTAATTTTTATACTCTTCTTGAACATCCGATAATTCATCATACAATTTTAACGCTACTTCTGCTGAAAATGAAGAAAAAGATGCGCCTTGCTCATTATAGATAGGCAATATCATAGGTGTAGGATGAACAATATGTGCAGCATTTTTATAAATGATTTCACGTTCTCTAGAAACCTCCGCTACATTTTCCACATCAAATTGTTTCAAGTAACGTAATCCACCGTGAATCAATTTTGTTGAACGGCTGCTTGTTCCAGATGCAAAATCGCCCATCTCAATTAAACCATTTGCTAACCCTTTAGCTCCAGCTTCTACAGTAATACCAGCTCCAGTAATACCTCCTCCTATAATGAGTAGGTCTAATGGAGTGGATTTTAATTTTTCGATATTTTCTTGTCTCGTTTTTGCTGAAAATGCCATATTATTTCCTCCTCTAACTATTTTGAACACATATGGTTAAAGCTTATTTTTTTCTTAATGGTCTGTGTTTAAACGCCTTTGTTGCTTCAACAGCTGATTGCCAACCGGCGTATAAATCTTCTCGTACAGATTCTTCCATATCAGGGTCATATGCAGCATCTTTCTCCCAAGTCTTTTTGACTTCATTTCCATCTTTCCAAAATCCTGTTGCCAGACCTGCCAAATAAGCAGCTCCTAAATTTGCCGTTTCGGTTTCTTTTTGGCGCTCAACACGCTTATTTAACATGTCGGCTTGAAATTGCATTAAAAAGTCATTTTGAGCCGCTCCGCCATTCACGCGTAACACTTCAATTGAAATACCTGATTCTTTATTCATTGCATCTACAACTGTTTTTATTTGGTATGCAAGAGACTCTAATGTCGCACGAATAAAGTGTTCTTTCGTTGTTCCACGAGTTAAACCTAAGATTGATCCTTGTACATCTTGGTCCCAATAAGGTGCTGCTAAACCAGTAAATGAAGGTACTACGTAGACATTGTCCGTTGAAGCTACTTTTTCAGCATACGATTCAGTATCAGGAGTTGTTTTAACCATTCTAAGTCCATCTCTTAACCACTGCAATGCGGATCCAGCCACAAAGATACTCCCCTCTAACGTGTAAGTGATCTCGCCATTAATTCCATAGGCAATAGAAGTCAATAATCCATTGTCTGATTTAATTGGCTTAGTACCCGTGTTCATAATAATAAAGGCACCAGTACCATAGGTTGCGTTAACCATACCTTCTTCATGTCCTTCATGTCCCAACAAAGCCGCTTGTTGGTCAATTGCCATACTTGCAATTGGGACTTCTCCACCATAAAAATGTGAAGGTACGGTAGTTCCATAAACTTCAGAAGACGACTTCACTTCTGGCAGCATTTCTTTCGGAATATCTAGTAATGCTAAAATATCTTCATCCCATTTTAGGTCATAGATATTAAACATCATCGTACGGCTGGCATTTGAATAATCGGTAACATGCGCTGCTCCGCCTGTTAATTTCCAGACCAACCAAGAATCGATCGTTCCGAATAACAATTCTCCTTTTTGAGCACGTTCTCTTGATCCTTTAACATGATCCAAGATCCATTTAATTTTAGTTGCAGAGAAATAAGAATCAACTACTAGCCCTGTTTTACTATGAATATAGTCTTCATGGCCATCTTCTCTTAATTGTTGTGCAATTTCATTGGTTTGCTTAGATTGCCATCCAATAGCTTGATAAATAGGCCTGCCCGTTTCTTTGTCCCAAACAACAGTTGTCTCACGTTGATTGGTAATACCGACACTATTGATATCTGCTGGTTTTACTCCCGATTCAATTAATACTTCTGCAATAACCGACAATACCGATAACCATATCTCATTTGCATTTTGTTCTACCCAGCCTGGGGCAGGGAAATTTTGTGTGATTTCTTTTTGAGAACTCCATTTTTGATTGCCTTTTTCATCAAATAAAATTGCTTTCGTCATATCCGTTCCTTGACTGATTGACATGATATATTTTTTACTCATATGCTGCCTCCTAAATAATAATTGAATTTTTTCGACTGTATGATACTTTTTATTTTCCTTTTAAACAGTTTAAATAGAATGAAAAAGAACATCCCTAATAAAAGATGCTCTTTTTCATTCTATCTTTAAATCTTAAACTACTCAAAAATAACGGTTTATTTCTGCTAGATTTTTATTTATCTTTTCTTTTAGATTTATGTTTGAATACTCGTGTAGCTTCTACAGCTGATTGCCAACCGGCATACAAATCTTCACGTTCTTCTTCTTCCATATCTGGTTCAAATGTAGCATCTTTTTCCCAATATTTTTTGATCTCATCTTGGTCTTTCCAGAATCCTGTCGCTAATCCAGCAAGATAAGCAGCACCTAAAGCTGTTGTTTCACTAATTTTAGAACGTTCAATTTTAGTATCTAAAATATCTGCTTGGAATTGCATTAAGAAGTCATTTTTCGATGCTCCACCATCCACACGCAATGTTTTAATTGGAATGCCTGATTCTTTATTCATGGTATCTACAACATCTTTTGTTTGGTAAGCCAACGATTCAAGTGTTGCTCTGATGAAGTGTTCCTTTGTTGTACCACGTGTTAAGCCAAAGACAGCTCCACGAGCATCTTGGTCCCAATAAGGGGCTCCCAATCCTGTAAATGCTGGTACAACATATACATTTTCTGTTGACTCTACTTTTTTAGCATACTCTTCTGATTCCGGGGCTGTTCTAAACATTCTCATTCCGTCTCTTAGCCATTGAAGTGCTGATCCAGCAACAAAAATACTACCTTCCAAGGCATAAGTGATTTCACCGTTTAAACCATAAGCAATCGATGTAAGCAATCCATTTTCTGATTTAATGGGTTCTTTTCCAGTGTTCATAATAATAAATGCACCTGTACCATAAGTGTTTTTAACCATTCCTTTTTCATATCCTACTTGACCGAATAAAGCAGCTTGTTGGTCACCAGCCATACCGGCAATTGGAATTTGTCCACCATAGAAATGTTCTGGAATTGTTTTGCCATAAACTTCTGAAGAAGATTTTACTTCTGGCAGCATTTCTTTTGGAATATCTAACAGTGCTAAAATATCTTCATCCCATTTAAGGTCATAAATGTTAAACAGCATCGTACGACTAGCATTTGAATAATCAGTAACATGCGCTTTTCCGCCTGTTAATCTCCAAACCAACCAAGAATCGATCGTCCCAAATAACAATTCACCTTTTTTAGCACGTTCTCTTGATCCTTCAACATGATCCAAGATCCACTTAATTTTAGTTGCTGAGAAGTAAGAATCGATTACTAATCCTGTTTTATCTTTAATTAATTTGGTATGTCCATCTTGTTTTAATTGATCTGCAATATCATTGGTTTGTTTTGATTGCCATACAATGGCACGATAAATTGGTCTACCTGTTGCTTTATCCCAAACAACGGTTGTTTCACGTTGGTTGGTAATTCCAATACTATCAATATCAGATGGTTTTAATCCAGATTCAATCAACACGCCTGCAATGACGGATAAAACTGAAATCCAAATTTCATTCGCATCATGCTCTACCCAACCTGGTTGAGGAAAATGTTGAGTAAATTCTTTTTGAGAACTCCATTTGGGGTTTCCTGCTTTATCAAATATGATTGCTCTGGAACTGGTAGTACCTTGATCAATCGACATAATATATTCTTTCGTCATTTTATTCCCTCCAATAATATAATACGCTTTCAAGCGTTTCACACATAATGTACCGCTAAAAAAAACACTTGTAAAGCGATTCACCTCAGCGTTCGCTCAAAAAATGTAACCGTTTTTTTATTGTTTTACGTATTTATTTCACAATTAGGCTATATAATTTAACTTAACCTGAGGTTCTTTTATTTATTCACTATTTTATAACAGTATTTTAAAGTTGATTTTCCTTTTGTTTATGCTTTAAAGTTCACTTAGATTCTAGGAACAGACTTTACTTTTTTGTTTATGTGAAAAGATTATTCAATCCTTCTTTTTATCAGCTGATTTTTCCTGACATTTGACTATTTTCTCATTTTATTTCAATAGAGAAAAGAAGCCGTTTTTTGAATCAATTTTAGGGAAAAATATAGTCAAGAATTCAATTTTCAAAATGTCTAAGGATACATTGACTGGTATATTCACGTTCGATCAAAAGTAAAATCAGCTGTATAATAAAAATTTTAACTTTTTCTGTTTCATCAGAAAAGTTATTTTCAATTTCTTTAATTTCATAAATCAAATCCTCCATGTCTCTTTTATGTTGTTTTGTTTAGGATAAAGTATTTCCTAATATCATTACCTTGATACGATTCTCCTTATCTCAATATAGTTAATTATTACAAATTCCCTTTATAAAGTAACACACGTAATGATTTACAAGGTAGCAACAATTAGTTGCTACCTTGTAAATACTAGCTTATAGTCAATAATCTTTACTTGCGGTATGATAGAGCAGAGAGGAAAATAAGGAGGAAGAACCATGGGATTAGGAGAACGATTAAAAGAAAGCAGAATGAATAAAGGGTATTCGCAAGGAGCTGTAGCGGAACATTTACATATTTCAAGACAGTCCATTTCAAAATGGGAAAATGGCAATAGTTACCCTGATTTAGATAATCTAGCAAAGTTAAGTACCTATTACGATGTTTCGATTGACGACTTATTAAAAGAAAATCAGAAATCCAAAAAAGAAATAGAGGAAAATAAAGAGGAAACTGAAAAAAATGTTCAAAAATTAGATTTTATTCGTGGAAATACTATTAAAGACGAAGGGCTCATACTATTTATTCTTACTTGTGTGGGTTGTCTAATTGCTCCATATGGCTTATTTGTAGCGCCCATTGTGATCAAACGAAACAAAAAAACAAACACTCTGCATAAGATTGTTTACTTTGCGTGTGCTTGTTGTTTGCTCGTTAATCTATTCGTTATCTATAGTCTTGTAACAGATACTTTAGGATGGGGAGGAACAACCACTGTTGAATACCTGGGCGAGTAGTCCTTAATAGGTTATAGAAATAGTACTGCCAGATAATTTAGCTCTTAAGTTTGTGGATGCTTCGCCAATTAGTAACTTTCGTTTCATGTAATATGTGGCTTGCGTAGCGTTATCTACTTTCAATTGTAAACTCTTAGAACTCCCTGTGAAGGCTGTTGCCGAAACAGAATGGGATTTATGTAAACTATTGAATTATAAGTGGATCCTTTTATTTTTAGATTTGCAGCAGACTTAAAAATGACGGTTGTTTAATTTTTTTTGATTCAAAATATACTATATGACCGAAAACTTTAGAAGTTTTTACTAAAAAATAGTTACACTTATTCTTTCAAGCAGAGAGCGTCAATAAGTTTGTGTAAATAAATCGCCCTTCTGCAAAATAATCTGTTACTTAGTAAACATTGAAGCTA
>NZ_JBEMBC010000097.1:0-7951 GCF_040274425.1 Carnobacterium sp. | reverse complement strand
GGAACCAAGCCTACTTTTTTATCTTCCACGATTTTTCCTCCTCAGTTTTAATGACTTTACTGTGTAGCCTAAACTAAAGTGTGGTATTCGTTTACTCGTATAAATACAAGTATGAGAACAATCACTTCTCATACTTGTGGGTTCATATAATTTATTTTGTAACCTAGACTTTAGGAATGAATAAGTTCCCTAACGTTGCAGCCATAATAGCTTTGATAGAGTGCATCCGGTTTTCAGCTTGCTCAAATTGACGTGCATGTTTGCTTCTGAATGCTTCGTCAGTAATTTCCATCGCATCGATATGATGTTTTGCTTTTACGTCTCTTCCATAGTCGGTATTGGTATCATGGAAGGCTGGTAGACAGTGAAGAATAATCATGTCATCTTTGCCAGTTGCACGAACCATATCCATATTTAACTGATAAGGAGTCAATAACTCGATCCGTTCTGCAAACTTTTCTTCTTCTCCCATAGATACCCAAACATCGGTATATAAAACATCTGCCCCTTTAGCGCCTTCTGCAACATCTTTTGTAATCATTAGTTTACTACCAGATTGGTCAGCAAACGTTTGAGCCATATCGACTAATTCTTTTTCTGGGAATAAAGATTCAGGTGAGACGATTCGAATGTTTACTCCTAAAATTGCACCTGTGACTAGCAAACTGTTTGCTACATTGTTACGGCCATCTCCAACATAAGCTAACGTAAGTCCTTCAAGCTGTCCGAAGTTTTCTTTAACCGTCAAAAAGTCTGCGATCATTTGCGTTGGATGCCATTCATCCGTCAACCCATTCCATACGGGAACACCTGAAAATTCTGCTAATTGCTCTACAGTACTTTGTTTGAATCCACGAAATTCAATTCCATCAAACATACTCCCGAGTACTCGTGCTGTATCTTCAACCGATTCTTTCTTACCTAATTGGATATCATTTTTCCCAAGGTACTCAGGATGTGCGCCTAAATCGATCGCAGCCGTCGTAAAAGCAGCCCGTGTACGTGTAGAAGCCTTTTCAAACAACAAAGCGATATTTTTTCCTTCTAAATAATGATGTGGGATTCCTTTCTTCTTTAACTCTTTTAAGTGTGCGGATAAGTCAATCAAATACATCAATTCATTTTTTGTAAAATCTTTTTCAGCTAACAAACTACGTCCTTGAAATATTTGTTTTGTCATTACTTATTCCTCCATATACTTAAATCTGATTTTTAAAACAGTTCTTATTGTTTTGGTAAATCTTCCCGAATCAAAGGCATACTCATGCATCGTGGACCACCACGACCTCTAGACAATTCACTTGAGGCAATCTCAATCACTTCAACTCCGTGACTTCTTAACAATGCATTCGAAACATAGTTACGATTATATGTGACCACTACTCCAGGAGCGATAGCTAATGTATTGGAACCATCATTCCATTGTTCACGAGGAGCAGCAATCGCATCTCCGCCACCACATGGAATCAATGTCAATTTTGGCACATCAAGTGCTTCACGTAAAATTTCTTGTAAGTCTGAACGCTGGGTCATCTTCACTGTTCCAGGTTTGTCACCTTTTTCTAAAATAAAGGTGTCTACTTCACCATTATTTTTTTGGATGCCAGGATGGATAGTAAATTTATCATAATCAACCATTGTAAACACTGTATCCAAATGCATCATCGCACGAACATTGGGAATTTTTATTGCCAATACTTTTTCAAAATTAGAGTTGCGTTCAAACAATTCGATTGCTAATTGTTCAATAGCTTTAGCTGAAGTCCGTTGGGAGATACCAATTGCTAGTACTTTATCGTTTAAGACCAGTTCATCTCCGCCTTCAATTCGAGACGTATGATTACGATCTCGCCATACTTCGACATCTTGATCAGCAAATCTTGGGTGGTACTTCATGATTGCTTCAATAAACAGCGGCTCTCTATTACGAGCTTCAAAAGCCATATGATTAATGGTTAGTCCTTTTCCAATTGCAGCAGCTGGGTCTCGAGTAAAATAAAGATTTGGCATTGGATCCATAAAGAATGGGTAAACTTCTTCACTTGATACATCTGCTAAATGATGGCTTTCAATACTGACATCTTTCTTCCGGATACCTGCCATGATGGCATCAACCATTTCTTGTGTATCAAAACTGAGCAGATACTTCTTTAGTCCTTCTCTAACACCATCCGTTTCAATATTTGATTCATCTAAAATTCGATCAAGAAATTTTTCTTTCATCTTACCAGCATCGATTGCTTCTGCGGCTAGTTTTTCCAAATACAATACTTCAACACCGCGATCGATCAATGCTTGAGCAAAGGCATCGTGCTCTTTTTGAATAACTGGTAAATGAGGAATATCGTCAAATAACAAGCGCTCCATAATTTCAGGGGTCAAATTTTCTACTTCTTTTCCTGGTCTTTTCAATAATACCGTCTTTAATTTTCCAATTTCCGACATGACATGAATGGGTGTTGTCATTGTATTTAACCTTCCCTTCTTGATGCTTCTTATTGATTACACACCTATAATACCGTTTACCTTTTTTTTATGAAAGTTTAAAGTTCACACTTGAAATGTCGATTTCATCACATTATTTTTCTTCTTTTTCATATATATTCTTTTTATAGAATATTCACTATGTAACGAATCTTTATACTGTATATGAATGTTCTTTATACATTTTTTATTAGCTAATTTTTTTTTAGAAAGGAGGAAAAACATGAAGAAAAAAGATCGATTATTTACAATAAAAAAACTTATTCTTACTCACAGTATTGCTACACAACAAGAATTAATGGACCACCTACAAAAAGAAAATATTCAAACTACCCAAGCAACTCTTTCTAGAGATATAAAAGAATTAAATTTAATCAAAGTAACACAATTAGACCGAACAACAAAATATACATTTTTCCACGACGCTTTTCTCGAAAAAAGTCTATACTATAGACTAGAAAAAGCGTTACATAACTACGCAATAAGCATAAAGTGTATCAACTTTTTTGTTACACTTTTTGTTCGTCCTACTCATCCAAGAATCCTTGCTTCTCTAATAGATGAATTAAAGATACCGGCAATTGCTGGTACAATTGCCAGCTTCGATACTTGTTTGATTATTTTAAATACGGAACAAGAAGCCCAACTATTATGTGCTTGTTTGTCTGATATTATTCTTGAGCAATCTAATGATGATTTAGAAAAAAATCTAGCTCCTTTATTTCAAAAAAAAATTACATAAAACAAAAAAACTAACCTGAACAAAAGGGAGTTTTACACCTCACTTTTTTCAGATTAGTTTTTAGTTTGTTACAATTTTATTTGTATTCTACCGCTTTTACTTCAACATCGATATTGTTTTGAACAGCTTTAGAATAAGGGCAGAATGCATGTGCTTTTTCTGCTAATTCTTGGGTTGTTTCAAGGTCTTGTCCTTCAATGGCAACAGTAAGTACTACAGATAGTTTGAAACCATTATCTGTTGGGTCTGAATTTAAAGAAACTTCAGCTGTTACTTCTGATTTAGCTTCGATTTTAGCTTGTTGGATCATAATTTCAAGTGCTGAATTAAAACATGCACTATAACCTAATGCAAATAATTGTTCTGGATTACTTCCTTGTCCAGGTCCGCCCATTTGTTTTGGAGTCGATACTTTTACAGAAAAAGAACCATCTGGTAAATGACTCTCTCCGTTACGTCCGCCTGTATTGATTGCTGTTGTTTGGTACATTAATTTTGATTCAGTCATGATTAATTCCTCCTAAAGTTTTTGTTAGTTCATTTACTTTTTCTAATAGGTCAAAATATTCTTTTTCATTCATATTTAGCAGGGCCAGACAGGCAGAAACCTTCTCAAGTAACTCATCCTTTAAATCATCAGCTTTTGAAGTAGTGGCAATGATTACTTTTCTTTCATCCTCCGGATGACGATTTCGAGTAATAAATCCATTTGCTTCCATTCGCTTCAGCATCGGTGTTAATGTTCCACTATCCAGTCCAAGTCTTGTTCCTAATGATTGAACACTCAGATCAGATTCTTCCCACAGTACAAGCAATGTGACATATTGAGTATACGTAAGAGAATAGGGTTCCAATACCGGACGATAAAGCTTCGTAAACTGTTTTGACAAAGCATAAGTTGAAAAACATAACTGTTCTTCTAATAAAAAGTTGTTTCCTTCCATTCTTGTTCCTCCTAAATAAGTTGCGTGCAATTCAATTGTACACCATTTAATTTTAAACTACAATACTTTTAGCTATTCTAATAAATATTTTTAGCTTTCTATCCTTCAATGATTTTCACCATGAAATTTCGCTCTCTAGGTCCGTCAAATTCACAAAAATAAAGACTTTGCCATGTCCCTAAAATCAAACGTCCCTTAGAGATTATTAAAGTTTCACTTGCTCCTAGAACGGAAGATTTCATATGTCCATCTGAGTTTCCTTCCATATGTACATACTCTTCTTTATTGGGAAACGTCTGGTTTAATCCTAAACTTAAATCCGTTTTGACATCTGGATCTGCATTTTCATTAATGGTAATCGCTGCTGTAGTATGTGGGCAAAAGACTAACATTAATCCATTCTTTATCCCACTTCTAGATAAAGCTTGTTGCAAATACTCATCAATGTTTATAAACGATTGCTTTTCTTCTGTTGAAAGCTCAAATGTATAAAGGTTATTGGTCATGTTATTCAGCTCCATTTCCTCTTTTCCTCCATCATACAGTATTCTAAAGTAATCCTAAACATATACGCTAGAAACTGATATACTAAGAGAATAAAAATAAGTAGAAAGTCGGTGAAATCTTGCAGATTTATATCGATGCAGATGCCTGCCCAGTAAAAAATATTATTATTGAAGAAGCCTTAGTAAAGAGTATTCCTGTCACTCTCGTAACCAGTATCTCGCACTTCTCGACCAAAGAGCAACCTGTAGGAGTAAATACCGTTTATGTTGATACCGGAGCTGAAGCTGCAGATTACCGGATCATAAAACTAATTGAAAAAGGCGATATCCTTATCACACAAGATTACGGATTAGCTTCATTAGGATTAGGAAAAGGGTGTATTGTTCTTCATCATACAGGATATATGTACACATCAGAAAATATTGACCAATTGCTTCAATCACGTTATTTGAGTGCTATGGTTCGAAAAAGCGGCAAACGAACAAAGGGCCCGAAACCATTTACAGATGAGAACCGCAGAGAATTTAGACAGCATTTTAAAGAACTTCTTTCCACTATATAAATTAAACAACTCTTTCCTATTTTGATGGTCTCTTTCATCAGAAATAAGAATGAGTTTTTTTGTATCGTTTATTTTTCGCTTAGCTGAAAGTTCCACTCATCCATCAAATGCCCTTTCATGGAAGAGTGGAACCTAAAAGTAGCTTTACTCGTCTATGAAATGACTCTTCATGGATGAGTGACGTCTAAAATGAGCTTCACTTCGCCATGAAAGTTAGTTTCATGACGAAGTGAGGCACGAAAAAGATCTCACTCTTCCGTGGAAAAGTGAGATCAAAAATTGGTATGAAATTTGGTTTTATTTTAATTTTTTTTATAGTTTAAAGTGACTAACCATTTCAGTTAAATTTTCAGCTAGGTTGGCAAGTTGTTCTGAACTTCCTGCAACTTCCTCCATAGAGCTAGTAATTTGTTGTGACGCTGCAGATGTCTGTTCAACTCCAGCAGCGGATTCTTCTGAAACAGCTGCAATTTCTTCAATGGAGCTATTCATGATTTCACTATTAACTTTGATGCTTTCCAAGTTATCAGAAATCCCTTTGATTCCATCTACCATAGTAGTAACAGAAGCATTGATTTGATTAAACGTTTGGCCGGTCTTAGCAATTTGACTTGTTCCTTCTTCTACTTCAACATAACCCGTTTGCAACGAATCGCTTACTCGCTTCGACTCCGTTTGTATCTTTTCAACGAATCCAGTAATATCTGCAATGGAAACTGCCACTTGTTCAGCTAATTTACGAACTTCATCTGCAACAACAGCAAATCCTCTACCATGTTCACCAGCTCTTGCTGCCTCAATAGCTGCATTCAATGCTAGTAAATTAGTTTGATCGGCAATTTTTTGGATGATCACGACTAAATTATTGATCTCTTGAGTTTGATTATCTAAAGTAGCCATTTTAGCTACTGCATCTTGAACGATTTCATCGATTTTAACCATTTGACGGCTAGTATCTTCCATATATTGCTTTCCTTCAGTTGTCATAGATAAAACACCCATTGATGAATCTTTAATCTTTTCACCATTCTTATTGGTACTTTGAACTTTTTTCGTGAAGTTTTCCATGACAACAGCTAAATTACTGGCAGTTGTTGCTTGTGTTTCTGATCCTGTAGCCAACTCTTGCATTGTTATAGCTACTTGCTCAGAACCTGATTTCACTTCACTGGCAGATTGTGTCAACTCTTCACTATGGCTATTCAATTCTTCAGTTGCGTTAGCAATACCCTTCATAACGCTTTTGACCGTTTTTTGCATTTTATTCATAGAGACACTCAATTTACCTGTTTCGTCTTTTTCGGTTATTTCTAGTGGTTCTAAACTGAGATCTCCAGCAGAAATAGCTTGCATTCTTTTCATAACAACGTGCATTGGTCTGGTAATATTGATAGACGTTAAATACGCTATGACCACAGACAATACCAATACTAAAATCATCATGATAAAACTGACTAAAACAACTCGATCTCCATTTTTAATTACTTGTTCGCCAATTTTGGTTATCTCTTCTTCCCGTTCATCAGCTAATTTTGAAAATCCAGCAGTTAATTCTCTTTCAAGCGGAAGTGCTTCCTCTGTCATGATTTCATTTACTCTATCTGTATTTCCTTCATCATACTCAGCTAAAGCTTCATCAGTAAGCATGCCCCACTCAACTTTTTTACTGATTAGATCATTTAATTTTTTAGAATCACTTAATTCTAGAGCTGTATTTTCTAATTCAATGCTTAAAGCTGTTTCTGATTCAAATTCTTCTCTATACGTTTCATCTTCATACAACATAAAACCTCTTAACAAACTTGTTCGTTTATTCATATTTGTTGCCAATTTTTCATCTACTATTAGTAGACTCATTTCTTCTTCTAAAATTTCTTTCATGGACTCATTTGTTCTATTTAAAGCTACGATTGTATAAAAAGTTACGATCAACATAAATACGGTAGTAACTGCAAAACCTGCTAATATTTTTGCTCGAATACTTTTAAACTTAAACCTGTTTTTCATTTTTTTGCTCCCTCTTATTTGTTAGCTGATTTTGAGCTGCTGCATTATGCGGAACTATTAATCACTAACTCCTTTTTTATTTTTAAAGAATTCTTCTTGTACCTTTAATGCTATGCCCTTATTAACAGGCAACCTTACAGTTACTGTTCCTTCAAAAGACTCTTTGCCGATTCATACAACGAGACTGGGAAAATTTCCCAGCCTCTCTATTTATTATCCATTATCGCTAAAATTTTCTCACTAGTTTAGAGTTTAAATTCATCCACCATATCAGCTAAACCTTTTGCCAAATCAGCCAATTGTTCTGAATTCCCAGCAACTTCTTCCATAGAACTCGTGATTTCTTGTGAAGCAGCTGAAGTTTCTTCGATTCCAGCAGCAGACTCTTCTGAGACAGATGCGATTTCTTCGATTGAACTATTCATAAGTTCACTGTTTGCTTGAATACTTTCTAAGTTAATAGAAATATCTTTAATGCCTTCTACCATTTTAGTAACAGAATTATTGATTTTATTAAAGGTTTCTCCAGTCTTTTTAATTTGACTAGTTCCTTCTTCAACCTCGGTATAGCCTGTTTGTAAAGAATCGATTACTCTCTTAGACTCATTTTGAATTTTTCCGACAAATCCAGTGATATCTGCGATTGAAACGGCTACTTGTTCAGCTAATTTTCGTACTTCATCTGCCACAACTGCAAACCCTCTT
>NZ_JBEMBC010000096.1:0-7986 GCF_040274425.1 Carnobacterium sp. | reverse complement strand
ATTATGTTCTATAGTAGCTGCCGTCTTTAACGGTTCTATTCTAAAGAGGGGTATGTTGACGCATATCTCTCTTTTCATGTATAGTTTAGCATGGTTCGTTGGCTTTTTCAAATGAAATCACTATTTTAACCTTATTACAAATAAATAAAAAAAATTAAAAACGAAACAGAATGGTAATGCTAGCTTAACGTATTTAATCCATTTCAATGGTATACTGAGTAAGTAGTTTTCAAAAAATGAAAACAAAGTAAATCATTTCAAAGATTGGAGAATTAAATATGAAGGATCCTAAAGGCAATAAAAAAAATACACGCTCAAATAAATATGATAAAGAAAGAAAAACGGTAAAAATATTAACTTTTGCAGTCGTGATCGCTGCACTGGTTGTTGTCGTACTAATCATCATGTCACTTTTTAGTGGGGGAGATGAGCCACAAGAAAGTACAATTGAAAGTTCTAGCATGATTATAAAAGATAGCTCCGAATCAACTCAAAGTGACTCTCAAAGTTCTGAGAGCAGTTCTGAATCAGAATCATCTGAAAGTGAATCAAGCGAATCAGAAGAAAGTGAAGAATCTGAATCAGAGTCGGTTGAAACAAATGAAACAGAGCCTTCAGACGATAATGTATCAGAAGCTTACACAGGTGACTGGGAACCGGTAGCAACAGAACAACAAGGTGAACATACTACAGATTTTAGTAATGGTTCTCAAGATCGTGCTGAAATCAAAAAAGCCGCTGCAGTTGCAACAGGTTTAAGTGAATCAGATATGATCGAATGGTGGGTTGAAAATGGTGGGGCAGAGCAGGTAGTAGCAACTGTTTCTGATAGTAGCCAAACAAAAACTTACCGCGTTTACTTGGGTTGGGTAGATAATCAAGGATGGCAACCAACGAAAGTAGAACAACTAAAAGAAAATGATAAACAACAAAAAAACCTAACTGCAAAGCTATTTTGCAGTTAGGTTTTTTTGTAGGTAATAAATGATAGATACGTATCTATTTCTTCAGAATAGAGATAATGGTAAGATAAACTATACAGATCTATAAGGTAGTTTTTTTAATAGACGGAGGGGTAATATGAAAAATTTAGATAAAAATTTTAACATGGTACAAGATATTTTAAATAAAACTGAAGAAGAATTAAAAAAAATGACCCCTGTTAATGTGATGGTCGTTGGGAAGACTGGGGTAGGGAAGAGTACTTTAATTAATAACGTTTTTAGAGAAAATCTTGCTTTGACCGGAATCGGAAGACCGATTACAAAGCATTTAAGACGTATTTCTAAAGAGGGAGTACCTTTAGTTTTATATGATACTAGGGGATTGGAATTAAGTCTCGAAGTTCAAAATGAAATTAAAAATGAAATTTTTGAGACGATTAATGAAAATAAAAAATTAGGTATAAAAGAAGAAATACATTTAGCTTACTACTGTATTAATGCAAATTCATCGCGTATAGAACCCACAGAGCTTGAATTGATTAGCGAATTGAGTGAAAAAATTCCAGTAGTTATTATTTTAACTCAATCAATCGGAGAACCAGCAAAGCTATTTAAAGAGTATATTGAAGCACTTAATCTGCCAATCTATGGCGTAATATCTATCATGGCTGAAGAGTTTAAAGTAACTGAAGAGTTTTCAGTTCCAGCATTTGGATTAAAAGAATTGATTGAAATGAGTCTCGAAATTATACCTGAAGAGGCAAAAAAAGCTTTTAATAACGCCCAACAAGTAGATATAGCACGAAAAGCTAATGCTGCTCGTACTTGGGCGTTGAGATACATTGCAACATCTTTCGGTGTTGGATTTTTGCCAATACCATTTTCTGACGCATCCGTCCTTGTTCCTATGCAAGTAACCTTATTGGCTCATATCACAGCTATTTTTGGTATTTCAATGGATAAATCTACCATTGCCAGTCTTGTCGCAGCAATAGGAGGGACAGGGGGAGCAACTTTTGCAGGAAGGTACATCGTTTCAAATGTAATAAAAATGATACCTGGAGCCGGTACAGTTGTTGGCGGAGTCATTAGCGGTTCAACAGCAGCAATCATCACAACAGCGCTTTCTATGAGCTATATTGAGGTGTTGGCTATCATAGCTGCAGGAGAAAAAGACGGAAAATACCCCGATTTAAAAAATATTGAAGTTTTAATGAAAGGAAAATTCCAAGCACGTCTTAAAAAAGGTTCTAAAATCAATAAAAATCTTGATTTAACAACTGATTTACCAAAAGAAAACTTAGAATTAGACGATTCAAAAAAAGAGCATTTTTTAAGTAAATTTAAAAGGTTAACCAAGCGAAAAAAAACTAAAAATGATTCATAAATACATTTTGTCCTAAATTAAAAAAATAGCAAAAATACTTTAAAACCAAAATAATTATTTTGGTTTTTTGATTAATTATAATAATTCAGCAGTACATTGAACTGTATTTAAAATTTTCCAAAGTATTATTACGCTTATTTAACGTAACCCCAGTACAATAGTACTTCGGCAGTAATTCCTTTCAGAAAATCTTACTCTTAATCAACGCAACCTCTACATCATATTGAATAATATTCAGTTCATCAACGATATAAACTTTACAGTATTTACGAAAAAAAGTAATGTATTAGAGCCTTTTTTAAGAAAGTAACCACTTTTCTCAGTTATTAATAGGAAGAGGGAAGGGATATGAATTTTTTACAGTTCTACGTAGTTAACATAATTAAATTATGGTTAACTAAATAGAACGATTTACCGCTAATTAATAAAATAATAAAGCTCCCTCTAAAGATTCAGTCTTAGATGAATTTTATATAAAGATTCACTTTAAAGTGAATCTTATGGTATAATCAAAGAAAGAGGTGATCAAATGACCAGACAAACTGTAGGGACTCCATATGCAGCCATTATAGGGGATATTAAAGACTCTCGTAAAATTGCGGATCGAAAAGAAGTGCAAGAACAATTTCATTCTATTTTGCAAATAATAAATGAGAAATATGCAGAGGACATTGCTTCTAATTTCATTATTACTTTAGGAGACAGCTTCCAAGGATTGCTAAAAAATAAACAAGTGATTTTAAGCATTATTTTTGAAATCGAATTGGCCATGGCTCCCGTTGAATTACGATTTGGCATTGGCTTAGGCAATATCAGTACAACGATCCAACGAGATAATTCTATGGAGATGGATGGCACAGCCTACCACCGCGCAAGGAAAATGATTGAAACCATTGAAGGAAATGAAAATAAATATACCACAAGCGAGACCAATATGATGATTTGTTCCGGAGAAGGCTACCAACAAACAGATCAGCTATTGAATACTATTCTGTCACTGGCCACAGCGTTGAAATCAAAGTGGTCTGCTAGACAAAAAGAAGTTATGTATGCTTATTTCACGCATGGAGAAAATCAATATAAGACAGCTGAAGAATTAGGGATTGGCCAATCTAGCGTTAACAAAGCTCTGAATACAGCGAAATATTATACCTATAAAACAGCTTTGATAGATGCTAGCCACTTTTTAAGTCAGAGTATTGAGGGGGAGGATGAGTAGGTGAATCAAGTCGTATGGATAGTATTATTTATCGGACATATCTTGGGAGACTTTTATTTTCAATCGTCTGCGTTAGCTAGAGAAAAGGAAGTATCTGGTAAGAAATTAGTGCTCCATTGTTTTATCTATTTGATCACTATGGTAGGGGTGATTATTCCTATTTTTAGTTGGCCTTTATTAAAAGTGGTCATAGGGATTTCAGTGATGCATTTCATGATTGATTGTCTAAAATTTTTGATTACGAATCGCTTTTTCATTCATAATAATAAAGATACGGCTATCTTTCTAGTAGACCAAGGGTTACACATCCTTGTATTACTTGCGGCAGTTGCCTATATCACAGTATCTTCTATAGAGATTGAATATATGCCAAGATTAGAAACCTTGTCGAGCAGTTTAGGTTTGGATATGAAAAATATTTTGTCATGGATACTGATTCTATTGGTGATGATCCGGCCATGCAGTGTAACTATAAAAAAAGTATTGAATCACTATCGCCCAACCAATGAAAATCAAGTAGATGAGGGGATTCCAAGTGCGGGGGCGTTGATTGGTGTTTTTGAACGTTTCTTTATTTTGCTGATGCTGTATGCTAATCAATTTACTGCTATTGGATTTATTCTGACAGCGAAGTCCATTGCTCGGTACAATAAAATTTCAGAAAATCCTCAGTTTGCAGAATACTATTTACTGGGAACCTTATTGAGCACTTTGTTAATTATCGTCAGTTACTTCTTTATTTTCTGATGATGCAGCTGTAAAGGAATCAATTGTTGAGATTCGCTTGTTGTTGAATCATTGGACTTTGGAATAGGTATTTAAATAATCAAGGTAGCTTTTGTTCCTTTATGTATTATAAACTATAAGGACAAGGTGTAGAATAAAGTCATTATGCATAAGGAAAAGGAGAATTCTATGACATTTAAGCAAATTGAGACACAAGAGTTACCGGATATTCAATCCGTGGGAACCATTTATGAACACGTTGGGACAGGAGCAAAGATTCTTTATCTAGCAAATGACGATTCCAATAAGGCGTTTACGATTGGTTTTAAGACACCTCCGTATAACGATAACGGAATTGCTCATATCATAGAGCATTCAGTTTTAAACGGATCTGAAAAATACCCTTCAAAAGAACCATTTGTTGAATTAGTCAAAGGGTCATTGAATACGTTCGTCAATGCAATGACTTTTTCAGATAAGACAATTTATCCAGTTGCTTCTACTAATAAAAAAGACTTTATGCATTTAATGAGTGTTTATTTAGATGCTGTGTTTAAGCCGAACTTTTACGATAATGCACAAATATTAGCGCAAGAAGGTTGGCATCATCATTTAGAGTCAGCAGAAGATGACCTGATTTATAAAGGCGTTGTTTACAATGAAATGAAAGGGGCGACAGCCTCTCCTGAAAGACAAGTGCAACAGCATTTGACTCGTCAGTTGTACCCCAATAGTATTTACAGTCACGAATCAGGTGGAAACCCAAAAGCCATCCCTAGTTTAACGCAAGAAGAATTTGTTGCTTTCCATCAAACTTATTACCACCCAAGTAATTCTCTGACTGTCTTATATGGAGACATTGATGAAAAAGAAACTTTTGCTGCATTAGAGGACTATTTCAGTGGCACAGGAAAACAGAGTGAAAAAGTCGACTTATCTTTTGAACCGGCTGTTCCTGATGAGGATGTATTTGAAGATACTTACTCAATAACTGCAGGGGATAACCCTGAAGGAAAAGATTATTTGACTTTAGGGTGGCATGTGTCTGAACCGAATGATGTACTGGATATGTATGGACTAGAGGTTTTGGAAGAGATTTTATTTGGCAATAATCAATCACCGCTTAAAAAAGCTTTATTGGATGCGGATATAGGTGGGGACATAATAGGTGGCGTTGCTGATTTTGGCTATCCAACGGGATTTATGATCACTGCTAAATATTCTGATGCCTCTAAGATGACTCGATTCAAAGAAGTTGTTCAAGAGACTTTAAAACAGTTAATGACTGAAGGGATCGATGAAGGGCTGATTGATGCAGCGTTGAATAAAATTACTTTTCAAACGAAAGAAGCGGCTATTTCGGAAGACAACCCACGTGGAGTCATTTATGCCATTAATGCTTATCAATCTTGGTTGTATGACAAGAGTCCTTATGTGAATTTGCAATTTTCGGGCTATTTGAAAGAACTAGGAGAATTGGCAGGTAGGGGGTATTTTGAGCAACTGATCAAAGAAAAACTATTAAACAATCCTTTGCGTACTGCAGTGATTTTAAAAGCTGAACCGGGTAAAAGCGACCAATTTGAAGCAAAATCTCATCAGCAATTGCAAGAATATAAAGCTAATCTATCAAAAGAAGAAATCGACAAAATGATAGCTCAAACACAAGAGTTGATTAAGCGTCAAGAAGCGCCGGATAAACCGGAAGATCTAGCGAAGATTCCAACCCTGAAAAAAGAAGATTTGAGTACACAGGTAGAAGAGTATCCACTAACAGAAATTACTTTTAATGAAGGAACTCGTTTTTATCAGGCTGAACAATTCACTTCCGGCATTGACTACCTTAGTTTGTACATTGATTTGAAAGATGTTGCAGCTGAAGAATATCAGTGGTTGAGTTTATTGAGTCATCTGCTTGGTAAGCTAGCCACTGAGAAATATGATGTCGCAACTTTGCAGCGTCAAAAAGATCTGTACACAGGCGGCATTTACGGAAAACTAGACATTTATGAAGATAAAGCAGGACAGTTGCAGCCTTATTTTATTTTACGCGGAAAATCTTTGGAATCTTCTTTTGAGGAGTTGGTCTCATTGATGCAAGAAATCATGTGCCACACGCAATTTGAAAATAAAGATGAGATTTTGAAAATCACTCAACAGCTGATTTCTAATTTCGAACGACGCATTAATTCCAGTTCCCATGTTCTAGCTGCAAATCGGGCATTGAGTCAAGTGAAATCTTCGGCCAAATTAAATGAACTGATCAGCGGAATGGATCAATTCCATTTTTTGAAAGACATTCGTGCTGATTTGCAATCCGATAAGTCAAAAGAGGTAACAGAGCATATCATGCAGACATTAAACGGTTTGCTGAATAAAAATCGCTTGAACATTTTATACGTCGGTGAGAAAGATCGAGGAGTACTGGTCAAAGAAAAATTACAAGCAGCATTTTCTGAGTTGCCTAGTGCTGAATTAGGTGAACCAGCCGTCATTAAGCCGGGTGCAAAGCAACATGAAGCTTATGTCACTGCTCAAGACGTGAACTATGTAGCTGTTGCCTCAAATGCCAACGACAAATTTGACTACACTGGTTCAGCGAAAGTATTGGCAACAGCTATTCGTTACAGTTACTTGTGGAATGAGATCCGTGTCAAAGGTGGTGCTTATGGTTCGCTGTATAACCATCAACGAACTGGTCAGTTTGCCTTGAGTTCTTACCGTGACCCCAATATTCGTAAAACGTTAGAAACTTATAAAGGTTTGCCTAACTATGTAGCACAAATGGAGTTGTCTGACAGCGAATTATTAAAATACATTATTGGCACGATCAGTCCCATGGAACAGCCAAAATCAGCTTTCAGCAAAGGTTTAACCGCATTCAATCGTCTAAAAACAGGCGTGACTCGTGAAGAGTTGGTTCATTTGAAGGAAGAGATTCTAGCGGTTGATTCAAATGCCTTACAGATGCTTAATAAGGGCCTAGACAGCGTATTGGAAGAGAGTACGGTTGTCGTAATAGGGAATAAGGGCCAAATCGAAACTGAAAAGGACTTGTTTGATAAGGTATACGAACTGTATTAATAAAAGAGAGGATAAGTGTATTGGATAATAAATTTAAAAAAGAAGGAACAGCTTTTGTTTTACACAATGAAGAAGGCGATAAAATTGCTGAAATCCACTACAAAGAAACAGATGAAGACTATATCGTTGTCGACCATACATTAGTAGATGAAAGTTTAAGAGGTCATGGAATCGCCGAACAGTTATTGGACAAATTAGTTACTGAAATGGAAAAGGAAAATAAAATGATTTACGCTACTTGTTCATTTGTTGTTTGGAAGTTTCAAGAGAACCCAGATAAATACGATCATATTAATTACGAGAAACAAAAACAAGCATAAAATTTAGATAAAAGTAGGGGGGAGAGAGGAGAGAAGGTTATTTCTCCTCTCTTTTTACGTCGAATAATAGGAGAGAGCATCACTAATTAAGATGTCTCGATTCTTATAAGGAGTAAAAAAAGAAGCAGAGAAGTTATATTCCTGATAGATAAGTAAAAAGCTTACCTTACTTTTTTAACAATATATTTTTAAAATTAAATCTATATATTTTGTAAGTAACTATGTAAAATGAGAGTGTAAAATATTTTGTGTAAATGAATAAAAAACATACAAAAAAGGAAGTCCCTTCTGTAGAATAAAGTTAAC
>NZ_JBEMBC010000095.1:0-8164 GCF_040274425.1 Carnobacterium sp. | reverse complement strand
AGCTTCAGGCGGTCTCATGGCTCTATACAAGCAAACCCGTTCATTCCAGAAGAAAGTTTAGTTTGATGCACCAACACTATTTGTTATACAACCAGTATTTGATGGACAAAAAAAGCATTAGGCCAATCAATTGAAGGCTATCAATTGATTGGCCTAATGCCATTAATTTATTTTTCATCAGTTGTAAGTTCTAATAACTTATCACGTAAAGAGGTTTCCATAACGGATAATTCTCGTTCTGCTTCTTTGCGTTTGATTCTTCCATCTTGTTGAATTTGTAACGTTTCTTGTAAAGTTTCGATTAAATCATTTTGAGTTTTTTGCAAGGTCTCAATATCAATGATGCCACGTTCGTTTTCTTTGGCAGTTTCAATAGAAGAAATTTTTAACATTTCAGAATTCTTCTTCATTAAATCATTAGTTGTTTCGGATACTTGTCGTTGAGCAGTGACAGCATCTTTTTGACGAAGCAAAGTAAGAGCAATCGCAATTTGGTTTTTCCAAAGAGGGATGGCCATATTAATAGAAGATTGGATCTTTTCAGCTAAGGCTTGATTCGTATTTTGGATCAAACGAATTTGTGGGGCTTGTTGGATAGTCATTTGACGCGCAAGTTTCAAGTCATGGGTTCTTTTTTCTAAACGGTCTAAAAACTGATTTAAATCATTGACCGTTTGTACATCCATTTGATTGGTACTCGTTTCTGCTTTTTTTACAGCTTCTGGAATAAGATTATTGAGTAAATCGTCAATTTTTATTTCTCCAGCAGCAATGTAAATATTTAAAGCATCAAAATAATCTTTGTTCTTAGTGTAAAGCTGTTCTAACATTAAATTATCGTTTAGTAAACCGGCTTTTTCTTTATCTAATTTCACGGAAATTTTATCAATTTGTGCACCGATTTTTTGATATTTTGCAGTCATTTCATAAATTGATTTCTTTACACGGCCAAATATTTTTTTAAACATGTTACTGTCTTCAGCACGCAAGTCTTCTGGGTTAGCTTCATTTAAGCGATACATTAAATCATTTAATGTATCACCAATTTCACCAGTATCTTGGTTTTGAACATGGTTTAACATGGAATGAGAAAACTCTCCAAGTTTTTGTTGAGCAGCTGAACCATACATCATAACAGATTGAGCGTTAGTGACATCAATCTGTTCCGCTAATGACCGAGCTTGTTCTTGACGTTCTTTTGGCAAGCTGTCAATTAAGCGCGGTACTTGTTCTGTCTGGACCATTTCTTTTTCAATTTGTTCTTGTTTTTGTAAAACAGGTGCGTTTTCAGATACATCTCCGAAAGGATTTGCTAATAAACTTTCTAATTCAGAGTCGACTTCTTTGACTGTAGAAGATTGTTCTAGTGATTCGTTTTCTTTATTCATCTTACCATCTCCTTAAAGATTATAATTCTTCTGATTCTATTGATTGTGTATGACCATTATCGCGTTCAATTGCTTTCTTTGCAAGCTCTACCTCTATGGCCATATCTTCAAAATCATCAGATTTAAACAGAACATAATCTTCAGCGATCAATTGACACATTTCATCTATTGTAGAGGCACTTTCGTCAAGAATATCAAAGGTTGATTTATTTTTCACTTCATGTTGACTAATTTCCAAATATTTATCCGTTAAATCGGTTAAAGAAGGGAGGTGGACATATAAAAATTTATCGACTTCGTGTAAACGATTGGGTTCTTCAGTGATTCCTTTAAATAAAGATTTAGATAATTGGATCGTGTTGTTGCGCTTTTCAATGGCTTCCAGCTTTGAGACACTGTGGAGATTTTTTTCTAAGGTTAATAATTTTAGTTTAGCTGTGTGCATGGTTTCTCTAAAGAATTGAATTTCTTCTTTAGACATTCCTTTAGATTTATAAAAAGCTTCCTTTTCTGGGGATAAACGATTTAGTTTTTTTGAAGACTTGGAATCCTCATTGACGGATTGTTTATAAATAAAGAACGCCCCTATAGCCATACTGATAATCAATGACAAGAATAAATCAAAATCGAACAGAACGTAAACAACAACGAAAATTAAAATGGTTGATAAACTGGTCAAGGTGTAATAGAAAGCGTCACCTAAATTTTTGATAATTTTTTTCATATTTTTCACTCCAATAATTTATTTTTTGAATGGTTTTTAAGTTTTATTTTCTTACTCTTATTTTAGCATAAATAAGAGTAAATCTCCTATCAGACCTAAGAATGATTTCTTGCTACAACTAATGAAGTGGAGTAGCTTGTAGACAGTCTATAATTTCTTTATAGAAAAGCATAGAATGTAGACTTAATTGAAAAAAATGAAAAGGAAAGGTATGATAAGGCATAAGAAAATTTTTTTATGGAGGAAATAAAATGATATTTGAAGAGAAAACACTCTCTACTGAGACTGTATATAATGGGAATTTGATTGATTTTGTAGTTGATACTATTGAATTGCCTAATGGAAAAACGGCTACTAGAGAGTTGGTTAAACATCCTGGTGCAGTAGCTATTATGGCGTTCACAGATGACAATAAAATGATTTTTGTTAAGCAATACCGAAAAGCCGTTGAGCAAGTCCTTTTAGAGATACCTGCTGGGAAAATTGATTTAACAGATGAAACCCCCTTGGAAACAGGAAAAAGAGAATTAGAAGAAGAAACAGGGTTCCAAGCAGGATCATTTGAAATGGAAACCTCTTTTTATACTTCTCCAGGATTTGCAAATGAACTGATATATGTTTATTCTGCTCGGGGACTAAAGAAAGTAGAAAATCCTCTTGCTCAAGATGAAGATGAATTTATTGAATTAGTTTACCTAACGTTTGATGAGGCTTGGGAAGCTTATGAGAAACACTTGATTTACGATGCAAAAACAGTATATGCTCTTATTGCTTGGAAGCTTAAATTAGCCACAACGAAATAGAAAGGATGTTTTTTACTACATGAATCCAAAAACTAGAGCAGAAATTAGAAAAGAAAACGGATTAAAAGAAAAAGAACAAAAGAAAAGAGATAAAGAACGGGAAAAAGTAGAGCGAGAATACCAAAAGCAATTAGAAAAAGAGGGTATCGTTACAAAGAGCCGAAAAAATGAGAATGAAAAAGTTCGTGACAGAGGGCGCAAATTGAATAAAATTATTCTGGTGGTGGCAATATTACTGGTTATTGTATTGGCAATTGTATTTATTATTTAGATTAGAGAGGAATTAAAGCATGAAAATTGGGATTATCGGTGCTATGCAAGAAGAAGTAACCGTATTAAAAAATAGTATGAGTAATAAGCAGGAGTGGGTAGAGGCGAATGCCTCGTTTGTATCTGGCAAAATTGAACAAGTTGAAGTCATTTTAGTGCAATCCGGCATTGGAAAAGTTAATTCGGCCATTGCTGCAACTCTCTTGCTGTCTAAACACGAAGTAAATGCTATTATCAACACTGGGTCTGCTGGAGGAATTGGAGAAGGACTGTCTGTAGGAGATGTAGTTATTTCAACTGAAATGGCTTATCATGATGTTGATGCAACTGTATTTGATTACGTTATCGGACAAGTTCCTCAAATGCCGGCTCGTTATCAAGCAGACCGATCTCTTGTAGAACAAACTAGCCAAGCAGCTAAAAAAGTAGGTTTGCAAATGGTTCAAGGGTTAATAGTGACAAGTGATTCTTTTGTTGCAGATAAAAAAATTGTGAATCAAATCAAACACCATTTTCCAGATGCATTGGCTTCTGAAATGGAAGGTGCAGCTATTGCACAAGTTTGTTATCAATTTAATAAACCCTTCGTTATTGTAAGAGCTATGTCAGATGTAGCGGATGAAGAAGCGGGAATGAGTTTTGACGAATTCATTATTGATGCAGGTAAAAAATCTGCAGAAATGGTAATGGAGTTATTAAAAAATTTAGCGTGATAAAAAAACGAAGAGACACGGATGTTTGCATCCTTGTCTCTTCGTTTTTATTTGTGTAAGAAGTGCAGAGAATAACGTTAGAGTTGTTTGTAAGCTACTTCAGTGTAAACTTCATAGCCTAATTGTTGGTACACTTTTTTTGCTCTTTCGTTATCAGACCAATAATGCAGTTCCAGTTGAGAAATACCATGTTCTTTTGCAAAGTTATCAGCAAATGCTAAAAGTTCTTTGCTTAGGCCTTTACCTTGGTAAGCAGGCATAATTAAGATGTGATGTAAATAGAGTCGAGTGTACCCATAACGGTAAACCGTTTCTGCTACAGCTTCTTCTTCTAACCAAAGATAAGCAGCAATTTGTTCGGATTCTTGTTGATCATCCATCCAAAGAAATACTTGTTGTTTTGGATTTTTAAATATTTCTTGAAAATAGTGTAGAATTGCTTTTTCATCGTATGGTTTGAAAAAATCAGGATACATCTCTTTATGTTTTTCTTGCATGACATAGCCCAATTTTGCCATTAATTGCGCATCTCTTGTTTCAATAACTTTCATATTAAAGCCTCACTTATATTTATTTTCCTAAATTAAACACACCTTAATAGTTTATCACGAGAAGGAAGAAAATAAAAATAGTTGTCTTGTGGACACACATATAAAAATGGTATGGATGCTTCAAACAAACTATAATCGCTAAAGCGCTAATGGTTTCTAATTCTCATTGAGTACTATACAGGGCTACAAACAACCCTATTCTTCTAGAAATTTTTGGTGAGTAGTTGGATCAATCGATTAATACTAAAAATTATAGACTATAAAAATAAAATAAGGTTTGCTATAAAAGCGTAAACATTTTAAAATAAAGGTATCATACCTAATCATATTAAATTCGTTCATTGGTGGAAGACAAAATTAGTAGGAAAGAGGCTTTTAGTGGTGACTATTTTAGAAACGGAGCGTTTACTACTCGTACCTTATCAATTATCATTTATTGAAGCTACACTAATTGGGAACGATAAATTACAGGAAGTGTCTGGTTATAGCGTTGCACAAGAATGGCCAGGTGTAGAATTTTTCTTTTATCTACCTTATGTGCTTGAAACAGTAAAACAAGACAAAATAAAAGAAAAATGGACCCATTTAGTGATTCTTAAATCTGAACAAAAAATTATTGGGGAAGTTAGTGCACAAGGCAATCCTGAACTGACGGGTGAAGCAGAGTTGGGTTATGGCATAGTAGAGTCATATGCGGGAAATGGGTATGCCACAGAGGGAGCGCAAGCTTTTTTAGACTGGCTTTTAACTGAAAACGTCATAAGTGTAAAGGCTAAAACATATTTGTATCATAAAAAATCGCAACACATTTTAAAAAAATTGGGGTTTGTAAAAACAGGCGAAGGTTTATTTACTGGAGGAGATAAGGTCGCCTATTATGAATGGCTATCCAATTTAATCACTTATATGAACAGTAACGAATACGACAAAAAAGCTAAATAATTATCCTTTAGCTTTTTTGTCGTATTCATTAAGAGAATAATTTTTTGAAAAATGAAGGTTTCTTGTCTTCTTTTTTTGGAGGAGTCATCAAAGGGTATTTAACAGCTACATCCACTTCAGTTTCATTAACAGCAGTCGATGAGACATAAATCAGTCCAAGTGGACTACGTAGAGCTCCTTCATCAGATACGATTCGAAAAGAACAATTGTATTCTTGACATAACTTGATATAGGGGCTTAATTTGTTCATATCAATTTGTCCATTCAAGAGCAATTGTTGATTTGGATGGAGCTGGATTTCTTGTTTTAAAGCATCGATATAGTTTTCAGAAATAAGTTGTTCAGTAGTCATAGATAGATAAACACGTTCTCTAAGACTGCCAAAATATTTATTTCTTTCATCAGGATTTGTTTTTTTATTTCCATATATGCCTTTTGATAAATAGTCTTGAGTCTCTCTGTCAGCCATTTTAAATCCCTCCTTTTATAGTCATTCGTTAACGAATTAAAGTTTTTAATGTTCTCTTAGATTAAAAAATAGTATAGCATGAACCCTAATGAAATAAAACATTTTGTATTTGATCAAACTAACAAAGAAAAGCTAAAAAGCATTGATAAAAAAATCTATACAATCAGTATTATGAATGAATTATGTTTTTATATATTGAAGAGGTGATTTCAAAAACAAATGTCTCTTTTAAAAATTTAATCTAATTTGATTGTTAATTTGGTAGAATAAAGATAGGAATTGAATTCAAGGAGTGAAAGAATGGATAATATCACGTTTACCAAAGACGATTTTGCGGTGTTTGCTATTGAAGGGCTAGAACCTAGAATGGTAGCCATTCGAAAACAAATTCAACCAAAGTTTCATCTACTAGGACAGAGATTAGCGAAGGAGTTAGCAGCTGAAGTGAATAAAGAAAGTCTTCCTGTTCACATTGCTCAGCATATAAGAAGAACAAAGAATGCTCCCAAAGATACTTGGATGGCGATTGGTGGGAATAAAAGAGGTTACAAAAAATACCCTCATTTTCAATTAGGCTTATACGAAACGCATCTTTTTATTTGGTTGGCTTTTATTGATAACCCTCTGTATGAAGAAAAAATGGCTCAGAAGATTATCGAGGAGCCAACTCTATTATTTGATTTACCTGATGATTACGTTGTTTCATGGGATCACACAAAAGAACAAGTGATACCTATCCATCAAGCCGAATTACTCAGTGGATTGATGCGATGGAAAACGGTCAAAAAGGGAGAATTTTTAATTGGAAGACAGCTTTGGGCCAATGATCCGCTTTTGATGAATCCAGATGAGATCCAACATTATATACTGGATACGTTTATGCAGCTATTGCCATTATATAAACAGGCGTACAGTGTACATGAACTACAGGAAAGCAGTAGTTAAAACAAAAAAAGATTCAACACGATAATTATCGCGTTGAATCTTTTTTAGATTAAGCAAATACAATATGCCATTCATTGCGTTTTGCCAAGAAATCTTTTGCTAATTGTTGTGCACCTTCTAGTGTATGATGAGCTGCCCAACCACATTGAGTTTCGTTACTTGCTGGAACTTCAGTAGCTACTAAAACGTCTTCCATTGTTTTTTGTAAAACTTCTAAAATTTCATCATAGTTCTCATGATTAATAACGGTTAGATAAAAACCTGTTTGGCATCCCATAGGACCAAAATCGATAATATAATCTGCATGGTTGCGAATCAATTCTGCAGTTAAATGTTCTAATGAATGAACACTCATCATATCCATATGTTCTTTATTTGGTTGTGAGAAACGGACATCATATTTTAAAATTTTATCTCCATTTAACCCAATTTTTTTATCGGCTAATCTAACATAAGGTGCTTTAACTTTTGTGTGATCTAAGTTAAAACTTTCCACGTTCATTTTGCTTGTCATAAACAATACACTCCTTAATTGTTTTTAATGCTATTTAAGTTCCTATTGATTAGTGTACCACTTTTAGCTTCAGACTAAAAATAGTTATTTTGTAGTAGAGAGTCCAGAAAAAAAACGCTGAATGTCAGTCTCAGCGTTTGTCGTTGTTATCGTTATCTTTTTTCTCGTTAAATTTACGGACAATAAACTCATAGTTTATAAGGGCATTAAAATCATCTTGAAAATGAATCACTATTTTTGACTTGTTGCTTTTTAATTTGACGGCAGGACCAGTAACTTCAACTACTGTATTGTTAAACACAATGTACACTCCTTTTTAGTTAAATGAAATGGGGGTAAACGACTTTTTTAAATAAAATTTTTAAATAAAATATATATGGATAAAAGAATAATTGCTATTTATTAATCAACAAAGTTTACCATAAAAATGTAGAGATTAAAATATACTTGAACTACTTTTTTGAAATTCTCATCAAATTCATAGAAAACTTGGTGTTTAGCCATTGGAAACGGTTGTCCATTTAGAAAAAACATCTAATTTTTTAAATAAAAAAACAAAAAAAGTACCAAAGAAAAGGCATAAGCCATTTTCTTTGGTACTCAATAAATTAGTTATTAACGAGAGTAGTACTCAACGATGATTGTTTCATCGATTTCAGCAGATAATTCATCTCTTAATGGTAAACGGTTGTATGAACCTTCTAATTTTTCAACATCGAAAGTTACGTATTCAGGACGGCCGAATAATGCTTCAGCAGCTGATTTAATAATATCCATGTTTTTAGATTTTTCACGAACAGTGATAACTTGTCCAACTGAAACGCTGTATGATGGAATATCAACGC
>NZ_JBEMBC010000094.1:0-8262 GCF_040274425.1 Carnobacterium sp. | reverse complement strand
ACACCAACAGCTTTACAACTTTACGGCATTGCACCAGATGCCTATTCAGGTGAAGATGAAATGTTTGACCTGGTTCACGAAATGCGAACTCGTCTTATGACTTCTCCTGCTTTTAATTCTGATTCAATCTTAGGGGCTATTTTATTTGAACAAACAATGGATCGCAAAGTCGAAGACCTTTATACAGCCGATTATTTATGGGAGAAGAAAGGCGTTGTCCCTTTCTTAAAAGTCGATAAAGGATTAGCAGAAGAAACTGACGGTGTTCAGTTAATGAAACCTAACCCTGACTTAGATGAATTGTTAAAAAGAGCAAATGAACGCCATATTTTTGGAACAAAAATGCGCTCATTAATTAAAGAAGCAAATCCTGAAGCTATTAAAAAAGTTGTTGACCAACAATTCGAAGTCGGCAAACAAATTATCTCAGCAGGACTTGTGCCAATTATTGAACCAGAAGTGGATATTAACAGTAAAGATAAGGAGAAGTCTGAAGCTCTTTTAAAAGATGAAATCCTGTCTCAACTAGATAACTTAAGCGAATCAGATAATGTTATGTTAAAACTCTCTATCCCGACAATTGATGATTTCTATAAAGAATTGATCGATCATCCTAGAGTGATAAGAGTAGTGGCTCTTTCTGGTGGTTATACACGTGAAAAAGCTAATGAAGCTTTAACTCATAATCACGGACTAATTGCTAGTTTTTCAAGAGCATTATCTGAAGGGTTAAGTGCCAGTCAATCAGATGATGAATACAACGACTTACTAAAAGAATCCATCAAACAAATTTACGATGCCTCAATCGCTTAGTATTAAGTGGTATGAGACAATATAATAAACACAACGTATAATAAGGAGAAGCTCTCCCTCTTATACGTTGTGTTTTCACTTATAGCAGTATACTCTTGTTTACATAAAAAATCAAAAAAAGTTCTTTCACTACTGGTTGTTTACTTTAAAATCAAAACCTTTTAGCATCACTGGAGCAGCTTCTGCATTTTAGATGGTTTGTTATTCCAATTTTAAAAAAATACTGAATTTATTCCTTCATACTCTGTAAACATTGAAATAGAAAGATTAACTTTTTACTATAGCTTTAATTATCTTAAATTTAATCCACTCTTTCTGTGATATTATTTCTATTCCATCCTTCTAACCGCATATCAAATTCTTCAATTGGCTCTGGCCCTCGCATGGTATCTTTTTCAATAGTTAAGACACCTTTTTTACTTACTTTAGTTTCCCAACGTACTAATCGAACTTGCCCTTCAGCTATTTCAATTCCGGTAATAATCGTTGGATAAACGCAACAACCAGTATTGAAATAGGGAAGATCTTTATCTTTAGGGTACTTAAATCGATGTGTATGACCGCAAATGAGCATTATTTTATTCTTTCTTATCCATTTCCCAAAATTTTTCTCGATTTTATGTCTTTTAGTTACATTTTTTACTGGACTCGAAGGATTTCTAATGCCAAATCCATGAAGAAAACGCCAAAAAAATTTTAAAGATAACATAGTAAAAAAAGCAAATTGATCATTAGGCGCATCACCTTGATGACCGTGTACAGTCAAGATTTCTTGTCCCGTTTTTTTGTACCTTAATACAAGCGCCTCAATAGGCTTAAGTCCTTTTAAGAAATCAAAAAATTCCTCTGTGTATTCATCATAATTTGTATAGTAATTCTTTTCAACAAACTTTGGATTTTTTAAAGCAATATCATGATTGCCATACAATTTAATTAATCTATCGTCATCAAAAAACTTTTTGATAATATCGTACACTTCACTATGTGCATTTTTTGTATAAATAAAGTCAGAGTACTCTAACAATTCATCTCCATCTCCTGCTTCAACATAAGTATATCCATGTTTATAATAATACTTTAAAGCATGAAGAAAGATATTTCGATTTCGTGTGAACTCATCTGCTATATTCCCATTACCTCGATGGACATCACTAAAGAAAATGTATTTTGAATCTTCATCAAATTCTTCTACTTTAGCATTTTTGTAAGCTTCTGTTAACCTTTTATCTGTGAACATCTTTTCCACCCCATAAACAGTTGATATTCTTATATAAGCAACTGAACTAGTCTTCTTACTAACAGTATACCTTTTATCTGATCAAGTTTAAAAAATAATTACTTCCGCGTTTCTAAAATCAGCTTACAATATAACAAAGTTTAAAGAAGCTTTCACCAACTTTAACACTTTAATTTTTCACAGAGCCTTTCAAGTATTGTTTTACTTTTCTTACTATTAAGACACTCAATATGCACAAAAAGACGGTGATACAAATCTATTATGAGACTTGTGTCACCGCCTTTTATTTATTTTTTCTTTTTAGCAGCCATTAAAAGCAATGCTCCTACTCCAGTAATCGCAGCTGTTGTAATGATCGGATGTTTAGTTGCTTTTACATAATAACTGTTTGAGCGAACCCAGCCTTCTTTAGTTCCTCTCTCATGTAAACCATATCCCGCATGGTATAATCCGCTTTCTTCTGGGGGATTAGATGGTCTATCTAGATGTTGTGTAGGATACATCACTTTTTCTACTAATTTATCTGTGAAACGCGGGAATGCTCGGCCCAACATCATAAAGATCTTGGCTTGAGAACCAACAAATAAATCCCTTTTTGGATTTTCAGCTGCATATAAAATAGCTTCTGCTACGGCTTCAGGCGGATAGATCATTCCTCTATGACCTGGTTGTTTATCCATATAGCTCATAGCGTGCTCATTATAAGGTGTATCAATTCTACCTGGATGAACCAATGTTACAGAAACAGGTACATGTTCCTTTTCCAATTCCATGCGAATACTTTCAGTCCATCCATGTACAGCAAATTTAGCAGCAGCATAGCTTGATTGAACCGTAGTCCCTCTATCACCAAATAAAGATCCTACATTGATCAATGCCCCAGGTGTTTTACGGTCTTTGTAATGTTCTACTGCCGCCCTAGTACCATAAACAACGCCCCAAAAGTCCGTTTCAAACATACGCCTCATATCCTCTATGCTTACATCCATTGAATGGCCGAAAATAGATATACCCGCATTATTGACCCAAGTATCAAATCGCCCAAATTCTCTTATAGTTGTTTCAACAATCATGTTTACGTCTTCTTCTTTGCCGACATCTGCTTTAACATAAATAGCTGAATGACCTTTTTCTTTCAATTCTTCTACTAATTTCTGCAAAGCTTCTTCGTTTCTTGCAACCACAACAACTTTTGCGCCTTTTTCCGCAGCCATTCTTGCTGTAACTAAACCAATTCCGCTAGAAGCACCTGTAATGACAACAACTTGGTCTTTCAGCTTCTTTAAATGCAAATCTTTCATACTTCTGGTCTCTTTTCGATCTGTTTGATCCATTTTTAATCTTTCCATAGCAATTCCTCCTCGTATAAGTAACTTACCAACTGTTGACGAAAGACAAAAACGTATGGTTCATTCTGCTAGTTTACTGTTAAAAGATTAATCTCCTTAATTTATGCTGATTTGATAACGCTTACCAATTACAGTTTAGTCAAAACAAGCGATTAATGCAAAAAAACTATACTTCTATTTATAGGTCTCTATCCTATAGTAGAATTGCTAAAACTTTTAAGCCAAATTTTCAACTCTTCTTCTAACTAACTTTCTCCTCTTATAACTTATAATATCAAATGAACCCACTCGCTGTATTAAACTTTATTTTTTTTGTAACCATCAAAAAAAGGAGCTGCTTTATAGCCAATGACATTGACTTTATAGTAGCTCCTTTTTTATTTTTTCAATTACTAAATTTTATATCTCACTCTTTTTTATTGAGCCTTATTCATTTGCAGTTTTTAATAATTCAATCACTTCTTCTGGTGTATCGGCTTTAATCAACTTTTGTACATTTTCAATCTCAGAACAAAAGATAGCAATAGAAGATAACAAATCTAAGTGCTCGTCGCCTTTGCCTGCGATTCCAAATAAAACAAAGACTTTGTTCTCATCGCTTGTTTCGCTAAAATCAATTCCATTTGGGAAGGTCGCTACCGAAATAGCTGTTTTGTAGATATCTTTTTTTGAACTATCAGTACCATGAGGAATAGCAATAAAATTTCCCATGTAAGTAGATACAGTCTTTTCTCTCTCCAACATACTTTCAATATAATCCTTATTTACTGCACCGTTTCCAACTAATAAATTACCTACTAAACGAATAGCCTCTTCTTTAGTTTCAGCTGTTGCTCCTAATTCAATCAATTCTTTGGTTAATGTTGCCATATTCATTCACTCCTCTATTTTTAATGAGTCTTTCTTAACACATAGGCTTTAAATTCCTTTTCAATCTTCTTTCGAATTGCTTCTTCCTCGCCCTTATCAAACAAAGCTGTTGTACTGTCATTTTCAATCAGCATACTACTGACTAAGCCTAATAAATCGCGTTCAACTACATTTAACGGATAAGGTGCGACCATTATCAATACTCTTTTCAATCGCATATCATTCCTATCGATTCCTACAATTGGGACTTCTTGTTCTAATTCATAAATTCCAAAATAACTAGAAGCAACATGAGCAGTTCTCACGTGAAAAAGCCCCATTTGAGTTCTAGGTATGCCTACCGGAGCAACATTCGCTCGTTCGATTAATTTTTGTTGCACATTTTCAGCTTCTGTTAAAACCCCAATATCTTGAAGTTGTCGGCAAATTCCTAACAACGTTTCTTCTAGCGGTTGATTCCCATTAATAGACTCAATGGAGAAATAATTTAAGATACCTAATGCGGTTTTAGTTAAATGATGGATTTCTTTTAACGTTTTTTCTGTAGGTATCTTTTCGCTACTTTGTTTGTTTATTTCTTTTATCGAATCGGTCAATGTGTAATCCTTTTTTTGATCAATGCACTCATCGATTAATCCTTTAATCTTAACTAATTCTTCACTCAAAAGCATGGGCGTGATCAAGTGGTAACGTACCGAAAAATGTGGCAATAAAACTGTTGAAAAGATAAAGTCAAAGTCAGTTAATTTATAGTCATTTACCTCAGAGAGAGAAACCACCGTTATTTCTTTTAACTCAGAAAAATTTTTATTCAATCGATTTTCTAAGATCCTCGAGGTCCCAATTCCGCTAGTACAAATGACCATTGCTTTTAAACCGTATATTTTTTTGTAGTTTTCCCAAGAGGAAGCAAAATGAATAACCAAATAAATATAATCATTTTCTGAAAAACGTTTATCTGGATAGACACTTGCTAACCCTATTATTACACCTTTATAAATTTCTGGATACCGTTCACGGATGGTTACGTAAAGACTATCTTCTACTTGAAGAACTGGTGTAAATGTACGATTTAGCAAAGCTTCCATATGTGTCAACAAACCCGAAAACAGCGTATGGTCTTTGCTAAATTCCCAGTGAACTTCTGTTTCAACCAACTGAATAAAATGCTTAACTTGGTAAGTTAATTCCATATTATAGTCTGTTGAAAACAAATCTTGTTTTTGAAAAAAACGCACACCATTTACAGCCTTTTTTAAAAAGCTTCGTTCTAATCTTGAAAATTGCAACTCTGTTGCTTGAAAAATATCTTCAATCACATAATCCGTTATGTCTTTAGTGAGAATAGAATTTTCTTTTTCTTCAAAATGAATGTCATTCAGCTGATTCTCTTCTGACAAACGCATAATAATCAATGTTAAAATAACGATAAATTGCATTAGTCCACTATTTGATATATCTTCAAAAAAGTGTTGCTTCATCCGAAAGGTAACTTGAGTTGCTATTTTAAAATACCGATAGGTTAGAAATGATAAAAAAGGCATTCTAGTCTTCTTTACTCTCTCAAAATGCTCCTCATTGTACTCGTTTTGAAAAAAATTAAGAAACTCATATTCATTCAACTTGCTAGTAATGATGCTACTAACTATCAGTCTCAAAGATTCTTCATCGCTTTTAATGGAAACAGATTTGCCTTTTCCTCGTTGCAAAGTCATTTGAAATCCTTCAATGATTTCAGCTATTTTGGTTAAATCATTGTTAATTGTTCCTAGACTGACATTAAAATCTTGTGCCAATCCTATTAATTTAACGTTGTCTTTTGTCAGCAGCAACTGGCAAATCAGGTAACTCTGACGATCTTTCGAGTCAAAGATAAGATCTGTATTCAATAAATCTTTTTTCAATCGCTTTAATTCTTCTCTTTCACCACTTAAATAAAAACCAGTACCTAACTTTTTATTAAGAGCAATCTGATAAAGAGACAACGTGTCTTCAGCTATGGACAGTTCGCGGTAAATTGTTCGACTGCTCACTTCCATTTCTCTAGCCAAGACCTCCAAAGAAATTCCTGTTTTATTCAGTAAAAGCAATTCCAATAGCTGCTTTTCCTTTATTGAAAAATACATTTCTTTCCCTCGTTCCTACTCTCTTTTTTCCTTACTCTGCTATTATATCATCAAGAACGGAGTAAACTTTCAATAACTTGATCGTATTTAGGACTACTTAAGAAGTTATCAACTGTTTCATGCACTCCGCTTGGTGTTTGTTGTTTTGCTCTGGCATTTAATTCTATTTGCGTAATAATTAACGTTCCTTCTTCATCTTCTAAATCACTGATTGCTGAATTCGTAACCGGTATTTCTAGACCGGCTTTTTTTGCTTTATTTCTCAAAATGGATGCTCCCATGGCACTGGAACCCATTCCTGCATCACAAGCAAAAATAATTCGCTTAACATTTGTTGAAGAAATCGTTGGTCCAACACTTTCAGATTCAGTTATGGTGTTAGTAGAAGCTGTATTTAGAACTACACCTTTTGACTCAGCTTTCATTCCTTGCATTTTAGTCACATTGCTTTCAAAGTCTTCATTTTCAGAACGGTCTGCTTTTAAAATAAGCATTGCAACAACAAAGGACGCAACAATTGATGCTAACACACCAGCTAATATTTGCAAGTATTCACCTTTGGGCGTCATCGCAATGACTGAAAGGATAGAACCAGGTGATGCAGTAGCAACTAAACCTGTATCAAATAGTGTGAAGGTTAACGTTCCCGCAACTCCACCTGCCATGACTGCCAAAATCATTAAAGGCTTCATCAACACATAAGGAAAATACAGTTCATGTATGCCTCCAATAAATTGGATGATCGCAGCACCAGGTGCAGAAGCTTTGGCAGTTCCTTTACCAAACAACATATACGCTAATAAAACCCCAAAACCAGGACCTGGATTTCCAGATAGAATAAATAATATTGATTTTCCTGTCTCAGCTGCCTGTTCAACACCAAGTGGTCCTAAAATTCCGTGATTGATTGCATTATTTAAAAAGATGACTTTACCAGGTTCAGTAAAAAGATTAACTAATGGCAATAAATTTGCATTGATCATGAATTCGATTCCATTGCCTAAAAAAACCATTATGTTTGAAACGATGGGCCCAATTCCTAAATACCCTATAATAGCTAATATAAAACCAATGATCCCACTAGAAAAGTTGTTGACCAGCATTTCAAACCCGGCTCTTATCTTAGATTGAAACATATCATCAAATTTTTTAATTGCCCAGCCACCGAATGGCCCCATAATCATTGCGCCGATAAACATAGGCACATCCGTTCCAACGATAACACCAATCGATGCTACTGCTCCTACTACGCCTCCACGGTGCCCTGAAATCATTTTCCCACCAGAATATCCGATTAACAATGGCAGTAAGTAAGTAATCATCGGTGTTACTAATTCAGCAAGTTTCTCATTTGGCAAATATCCGTTAGGAATAAATAATGCTGTAACTATTCCCCAAGCTATAAAAGCCCCTATATTTGGGATAACCATATTACTTAAAAAAGTCCCTACTTTTTGTGCCCCGACTTTAATGGTCGTTTTATCTCTTGTTCTTTCTTTACTATTTACAGCTTCCATCTATGCTTCCTCCTTTAATTTGTTTGTTTCTTAATATAATTATCTTACAAGTGTTTGTTTCCGCTTACAACGAGTAATGAATACAAACTTGTCAAAAGGAAATTGACAAGTTTTAAAACAATAGTCTGTAGTCTGTTAAATAAAAAAGAGTTCTTATTTCAAAATCTGAAATAGGAACTCTTTTTAGTTATTTTACTTCTTTGTGACCTCATGGCCGCCAAATTCATTTCTAAGGGCTGCGACTACTTTTCCAGTAAAAGTATCTTCCTCTAAAGAACGGTACCGCATCATTAAAGAGAGTGCTATCACAGGTGTCGGAACTTTTGCATCCAAAGCTGCTTCTACCGTCC
>NZ_JBEMBC010000093.1:0-8422 GCF_040274425.1 Carnobacterium sp. | reverse complement strand
GAAGGAAACCGTGGACCTCAAGCAGCAAACGTAAACAAAGCTTAATTTAAAATTAAAATTGTTTAAGAAGCTAGTCTTTGACTAGCTTCTTTTTTTGTATAAAAATACTAGTGTTTCTCTTGAATTTTTAATAAATGAATGCTACAATTACTGTAATGTTTTTGTTAGGGAGCACTTAGAATTGTTTTAATACAGTCTGATTCGTACCGTTAGCAAGAATATCATTATATGTGCTATAAGGCACGAGGAGGAATTTCATTATGGAACAAGGTACAGTAAAATGGTTTAACGCAGAAAAAGGTTTTGGATTTATCGAACGTGAAGGAGCAGACGATGTATTCGTACATTTCTCAGCTATCCAAGGCGAAGGATTCAAATCTTTAGAAGAAGGACAAGCAGTAACTTTCGACGTTGAAGAAGGAAACCGTGGACCTCAAGCAGCTAACGTAAACAAAGCGTAAGCACAACATTTAAATTTTTAAGAGCCTAGTGATTTTTCACTAGGCTTTTTTTTGTGAAGTAAAACCTCTAAATACGAGAATGTGCTTCTAAAAAGAACAGTAGTCTTGTTTCAAAGGACTATTTCATTTTGTTTACTTATATATGGAATTGCTTAAATTTGTGTTAAAATATAAAAAATACTGATGTCATAAGTAAAAAAATACAGTATGATGGTTTCGGTTAGAGCATTCTATTCTGTTTTTTGCTATACTGTTTAAGTGTCTACCTTTCAGTATTAAATAAAAGAGGTACAATTGCAATCAATCTGAAAAGAACTATAAATATTAAAGATCAGGTAGACTTGAGAGGATGAAATCATTTGTTTAGATTTGGAAATAAAGATATAGGAATTGATTTAGGTACTGCAAACACAAATGTATTTGTAGCTGGAAAAGGGATTGTCTTAAGAGAGCCTTCAGTAGTTGCAAAAGATACTGTAACAGGAGAAATTGTTGCAGTTGGAGAAGGTGCAAGAAATATGATTGGAAGAACACCAGGCACAATTATTGCTATTCGTCCTATGAAGAATGGCGTAATCGCGGATTACGATACGACAGCAGCTATGATGAAATATTATATCGAGAAAGCAATTGGAAAATCAACATCTAAACCATTTGTCATGATTTGTGTGCCAAGTGGGGTTACAGAAGTTGAAAAAAGAGCCGTTGTTGATGCTACCAGAATGGCAGGAGCAAAAGATGCTTTCATTATTGAAGAACCATTTGCAGCAGCGATTGGAGCCGGTTTGCCGGTGATGGATCCTACAGGAAGTATGGTAGTGGATATTGGTGGTGGAACCACAGATGTAGCTACGATCGCATTAGGAGGAATTGTTAGTAGCCGTTCTATTCGCTTGGCTGGAGATCGCATGGACGATGTTATCATTCATTATGTACGCAAAAAATTTAATTTGCTTATTGGTGAACGTACAGCTGAACAAATCAAAATTCAAATTGGTTGTGCTTCTGTTGAAAGAGCATCAGAGTATGGTGTTATGGACATTCGCGGCCGTGACTTGTTAACAGGGCTGCCACAAACGATAGAAATTTCAGCTGTTGATATTGCTGAAGCTATTCAAGAAGTCGTAGAAGGCATTATTGTGGCTGTTAGAGAAACTCTTGAAGAAACATCTCCTGAAATTTCAGCAGATGTCATTGATCATGGAATTGTTTTAACTGGTGGTGGAGCCTTATTGAAAAATATTGGTGATGTTATTGCAGAAGAAACAGACGTTCCAGTTTTCGTGGCAAATGAACCACTTGATTGTGTTGCACTCGGTACAGGAGAGTCGCTAAAACACATTGATATCTATAAAAAAAGAGCAAATAGATAAGCAAGCCTAAATAAGGTTGAAAAGGTGCGGGAAGTTTATTTTCTTCCCGCATATTTTCATGTAAAAAAAGAAACAAGTTAGGCAAGTTATTTAGGTTAACTTATGTTAAAATAAATGAAGCCTGTAAAATTAATGAGGTGATGTTTTGAATCAGTTCTTTTCAAATAAAAAACTAATCATTTTGTTAGTAAGTATGATTGTCTCTTTAGGTCTGATAGCCTTTTCAATTACAGGAAGTGGGAACATTCCTATCCTGCAACAACTTACTAATGATATTACTGCAGTTGTTTCTCGTATAGTAGCAAAACCGACGAATGCAGTTGTTGATTTTTTAGAATCAGTAGACCGTTTAAAAAATACGTATGAAGAAAATCAATTATTGAAATCAAAAATAGATAAACTGTATGAAACAGAAGTAGAAATTGCAGATTTAAAACAAAATAACGAAAAGCTTAAAGAACAGTTGGATTTAACAGCTACCTTATCGGATTATGAATCAATCAATGGAGCAGTAATTAGTCGAAATCCTGATAGTTGGGTTGATCAAATCGTTGTAGATAAAGGAAGCCAAAATGGTATTGAATTAGATATGTCCGTTATGTCAGGAAATGGTCTGATTGGACGTGTTGTAGAAGTCAATCCTACTAGTTCAAAAATTCAGTTAGTAACAACTTTAGATCAAAATAATAATCGAGTTGCAGCATCTGTCAGTACAGATGAGGGGGTTGTGCATGGGATTGTGAATGGATATGATCCTGAAACCAATCGATTGGTTATGAAACAAATTACAACGGATGCCGAATTAAAAGAAGGTGATCAAGTGATGACCTCTGGTTTAGGCGGAGTATCGCCTAGTGCGTTACTGATAGGAACGATTGAAGAAGTTAAATTAGATTCTTTTGGATTGTCACAAGAAGCCTACATTATTCCAGCATCAGATACGAATGATATTCGTTATGTAACCTTTATTAAACGATCCGCTGAAAGTGGTGAGTAAATGGCAGCGAATTGGAAAACAACTACATTAATCCCGCTAGTGATTACTTTTTTCTTTTTACTAGATGGACTATTGACTGCTATTTTTTCAGTGCAATTTCTTGAAGGTACAAAAACTATGACCCCAAGGTTGATCGTACTAGTGCTTATCTTAATGTCTTTTTATATTCCAAGAAGTAGAATGCTGGTTTATGGGGTTATTTTTGGTTTGATTTATGATAGTTATTATGTGGGAATACTAGGAGTATACATTCTTCTATTTCCTTTAATCATCTACTTAACAGAAAAACTAAAAAAAATTCTCAATCCTAATCCTGTTGTTATTGGTATGATGGTTATTATCAATCTAAGTTTAATAGAAACTTATCTTTATCTATTTTATCAAGTGCTAGGGTACACAACTATTAATTGGGCAACATTTTTGGCGGACCGGTTAGGGCCGACATTGCTCTTGAATTTAGTCTTGTTTATTATTGTATTTTATCCGTTAAAAAAGATAATTGAACATATCCAAGGAGAGTAACCGACATTAAGTATCAACATTTTGGCTGAGGGAGTTGTTAAAGTGAAACAAAGTGTGACGTTAAAAGGAACTAAAGGCAGCTTTGTGTTAAGCTTGGATGAAGCAGCTTCTTTTGTATCCATCATGAAAGAATTAAATGAATTACTTGAACATCTATATGGTGAACAAAAAAGGTCGAAAGAAGTTCAAAAAGATATTTATTTGGAGATAAAAACAGGAAACCGTCTATTATCTCAAGAACAACAAGAACTAGTGATTGAAGAAATCGAATCAAAAAGTACATTTCTAATTAAAAAAATCACATCTAATGTTGTAACCTATGAAAAAGCAATTGAATGGCAAGAGGCAGTAAGCCTTCAAATGGAAGTTCAAACGGTTAGAAGTGGGCAGGTTTTAACAGCACCAGGCAACCTTCTTTTTGTAGGTAAGGTCCATCCTGGTGGCATGCTTCGAGCTAATGGAAGCATCTTTATCATTGGAGAATTGATGGGGATCGCACATGCTGGATTTGAAGGAGATACAAATGCAGTGATTGTGGCGGATTTTCATACGGATGCTCAAGTTAGAATTGCAGACAGCATACAGATCATAGAGAAGAAAAATAATCATCAAGACAGTATTAGAAAAAATGAATTTGCCTATATCAATGATCTACATATTTTAGATTTTAATTCATTGGAACAATTAAGAAAAATGCGTCCAAATTTAGGTAAAGTGATTGGGGGATTAAACGAATGGGTATAGCAATCGTTATTACATCGGGAAAAGGCGGTGTAGGAAAAACAACTTCCACTGCAAATTTAGGTACCGCTCTTGCTCTTCAAGGGAAGAGAGTTTGTCTGATAGATATGGATATTGGGTTAAGAAATTTAGATGTTATTCTTGGTTTAGAAAATCGCATTATTTATGACATTGTTGATGTGGTAGAAGGCCGCACGAAATTACATCAAGCGATTATAAAAGATAAACGATTTAACGATAATTTGTATTTGCTTCCTGCAGCTCAAAATGCAGATAAAAATGACGTAAATGGTGAACAAATGATTGAAATCGTTTCTGAATTAAAAAAAGAATACGATTATATTTTAATTGATTGCCCCGCTGGAATTGAACAAGGTTTCCAAAATTCGATTGCAGCAGCTGATCAAGCGATCTTAGTGACAACCCCTGAAATCTCGGCTATTCGCGATGCAGATCGAATCATCGGACTTTTAGAGCAAACGGAACTTGAACCGCCTCGCTTAATCATAAATCGTATTCGTAAACGGATGATGCAAGATGGAGAAGTAATGGACATTGACGAAATCACTAGACATTTATCGATTGATTTATTAGGAATCGTTTTTGATGATGATGACGTTGTTCGCTCTTCTAATAAGGGAGATCCTATTGTTTTAAATCCAAAGAATCCTGCTTCTCAAGGGTATCGAAATATTGCTCGTCGAATTTTAGGCGAAACAGTACCTTTGATGACGTTGACAAAAGAAAAACCCACTTTATGGCAGAAATTATTTGGCAAGCGGAAATAAGTGTGCTATAGTATTAAAAAATGATTAAAAGCTTCGAAGAGAAAAAGTAAGTTTAGGAACTTTTTAGAGAGATTGCGGTGGTGAGAGCAATTAAGGAACTATACTGAAAACACATCTCTGAGCTGACAGTTGAACGTAGATGTTACTACAAGTAAATTGATTCGGGAGTACCCGTTATAGTACTAGTGTTTAGTAGTTTTGAACATGATGAGGCAGCTTTCTGTGAAGGAGTTGCGAATAAAGGTGGAACCACGATAAATGATATCAATCGTCCTTTGATTTTCTGATAATAGAAAATCAAAGGGCTTTTTTTGTTTTTAAGAACTGCAGCTTAAAAACAAATACAATAAAATTAAAAGGGGCGTTATACATGAAAAAGACACTAGCAACAATGATTTTAGGATTAGGATTTACAGCACTGGCAGCCGGATGTAGCACAAATGAAGCTAGGACAGATTCATATGATCAAATTATTGAAGAAGGTAAACTTATAGTAGGGTTAGATGACACTTTTGCTCCAATGGGTTTTCGTGATAGTAACGGAGAAATCGTAGGTTTTGATATTGATTTAGCAAATGAAGTTGGTGAAAGATTAGATGTAGTTGTTGAATTTCAACCGATAGATTGGGCTTTAAAAGAAACAGAATTGACTAATGGAAATATTGATTTGATATGGAATGGCTATACGATTACGGATGAAAGAAAGAAACAAGTTGATTTTAGTTCACCTTATTTAGAAAACAGCCAAATTATTATTGTATTGGAAGACAGCGAGATTCAAACAAAAGAAGATTTAAGCGGGAAAGTAGTCGCTGCGCAACAATCTTCAAGTGCAGTGGATGCCATCAATGCTGATGAGACAAATATTATTGAAGAATTTGCGGACGAAGAAGTTGTTTTATATCCTTCTAATAATGATGTGTTTAATGATTTAGCTTCAGAAAGAAGTGACGCTATTGTCGTGGATGAAACACTTGGTCGCTATTATATGAAGCAAAATGAAGACATTAGTTACCGTGTGTTAGAGGATAATTTTGGAGAAGAAGAATATGCTGTTGGTATGCGTAAAGAAGATGACAAACTAACAGAAGCTATCAATCAAGCTCTAGAAGAAATGAAAGCAGATGGAACATATGATGAAATATACGCTAAATGGTTCGCTGAGTAAAAAAAAGGGAACATGTTCTTTTGAAAGATACGTAAAGTACTATATAGCCTAGGGGGCAAAGAGATGAAGAAAATAAGCATAGTGATGAGTTTATGGATGTTCTCACTGTTTTTAGTGGCTTGTGGGAATACAGCTGACACAAGTACTGAAGAAGCTGAGGTGTTCTTAGGTGAACCTGGGGACACCTTGGTAGTAGGGTTAGATGATACATTTGTGCCAATGGGTTTTCGCGATAGTGAAGGTAACTTAGTGGGGCTAGACATTGATTTAGCAACAGAAGTAGCGAAGCGGCTTGAGTTGAACATTGAATTTCAACCTATCGATTGGGCAATGAAAGAAACCGAATTAAACTCTGGTAATATTGATGTGATTTGGAATGGCTACTCTATTACAGAAGAACGTAAAGAAAAAGTTGATTTCAGTATTCCTTATACTGGTGGAGGACAAATATTTGTGGTTTTGGCAAATAGCCCAATAGAAACTTGGGATGATTTAAAGGGAAAGACAGTAGCTGCACAACAATCTTCGAGCACAGTTGATTTATTAGCAAATCATGAAAGTGGCGTTATGGATACATTTGCAAATGGAGAGATCATTCAATATCCGTCATACAATGATGTCTTTAATGACTTAGACAGTAAGAGAAGCGAAGCCATCGCAGTCAGCGAAATATACGCTCGGTATACAATGAAACAAAAAGGTCTTGGGAAATACCGTGTTTTAGAGGAAAGCTTTGCTGAAGAGGATACTGCAGTGGGTGTTAGAAAGACAGATACTGAATTTTTAGAAAAATTGAATACTACCTTAACTGACATGGAGAAAGATGGAACATTGGGTGAAATTAAAAGTAAATGGATCACAGAATAAATTAAATAAGGAAAAGAGTGAATGAATAATGGACTTGATTGCTGAGATAACCCCTAATTTGTTAGATGGATTAAAAACAACCTTATTACTATTTTTAATTATTGTTATTGTAACCATTCCATTAGGATTTTTGATTGCTTGTATAAGAGTTTATGCTCCAAAATGGATATCTTGGATCATACAAGTTTATATTTATATTATGAGAGGAACCCCATTGTTGTTACAATTGATGGTTGTATTTTTCGGTTTGCCTCTTGTTGGAATAACCTTTGACCGTTTTTCAGCGGCCGTGTTCACCTTCACGATCAACTATGCAGCTTATTACGCAGAAATATTCCGTGGCGGTATCTTATCTATTCCAAAAGGTCAATTTGAAGCCATCAGAGTATTGGGTATTGGGAAAATAAATGGATTTAGAAAAATTATTATTCCACAAGTTATGCGTGTCGTACTGCCTTCAGTAGGAAATGAAGTGATTGCATTAGTTAAAGATACCTCTCTTATCTATATTTTAGGAATCGGCGAATTGTTACGTGCAGGGCAAATTGCAGCCAATACGTATGCTTCTTTAATTCCTTATGCAGCAGTTGGAGTGATCTATTTAGTAGTAACAGGGTTAGTAACTCTGCTATTAAATGCTATTGAGAAGAAGGCAAATTACTAAAGGAGATGGTTGGAAATGGGATTGAAAGCAACGAACCTAACGAAGCAGTTCAATGGAATAGATGTTTTAAGAAACTTTGATTTCACCATTGAAGCGGGAGAAATTGTGACGCTTGTTGGTAAATCAGGTACAGGAAAAACAACGTTAATGAGAGTCCTTAATCAACTTGAAAAAGCTGATAATGGAACAGTAGCAATCGATGAGAATTATTTGTGTCGTGAAACTTCGGAAAATAAAGCAGAGTACGTTTCAAAAAAAGAGCGAATGATCTACAATAACCAAATAGGTATGGTATTTCAAGACTATCAATTATTTCCGAACTTAACGGTCATGAAAAATTGTATTGAAGCTCCGTTAGATCAAAAATTGATGACAAAAGAGCAAGCGGTCGAAAAAGCTGAGCAACTTCTGACACAAATGGGGATCTTAGATAAAAAGGATGTTTATCCAAGTACATTATCAGGTGGACAACAACAACGTGCAGCAATTGCTCGGTCCATGATGCTCAACCCTAAAATTCTTTGTTTTGATGAACCAACTTCTGCCCTAGACCGAGATTCTTCAAACGAAGTCGGCAAAATGATTCAATCTATAGCTTTATCCGGTACAGGGATTCTAATCGTCACTCATGATATTGAGTTTGCTGAAACATTTGGGACAAGAGTTGTGTCTTCAGATGACTTTTTAAAGTGAAAAATTGAAAGTTAAAGCACAGTTGTTTTAGTATTTTTTTGGTTTAGACAAGTATTTATTGACGCAGGCAATACAATTTGGTATGATGTTAATGTTGTAAATGTGTAGCACCACAACTACAACCGCACTGGAATGAGTTTAAGTCCAT
>NZ_JBEMBC010000092.1:0-8424 GCF_040274425.1 Carnobacterium sp. | reverse complement strand
CAAATGTTTCACCCGTTAACAAGTCTTCTACTGTTGCTCCGCTAGCTTTATTGTTTTCATCGTGCAAGATGCCGACAACTTTCATACGGCTGACCATATGTCCGCCATCCGCAGCTGCGCGCTTGATGTTTTCAACCACTAAACGAGCGTCATTGTTACGATAGTCCAAGTAAACTCCAGCACCTAATAAGCCGTCACTTTTTAGTTGAGGAACGCGTTTAAGAACTTCCTCTTTTGTTAATGTGTAATTCGCATATTTTGTTCCCGTCACACTAGCTAATTGATCATATAAATCCATCGCTACTTTTAGCGAGAACATAGAAAAAGTTGAACCAGGTTCGTCATAGATCGGCAAAATCATTGGGTCTGCTTTTGGAATATGTGGTGCGATTCCTTGCACGACAGCACGTTCTTGAACCGTATCCGCTACCACTTCAACGTCGAAGTTTTTTAAATAGCGCAATCCACCGTGAACTAGTTTAGTCGAGCGAGAAGAGGTTCCTTCTGCAAAGTCTTGCATTTCAACAAGTCCTGTTTTAAGACCAGAGGCGCTGGCTTGCAAAGCAGTTCCAGCACCTGTAATCCCTCCACCAATAATTAAAACGTCCAATGTTTCTTCTTTTAATGCTTTTATATCTTGTTTTCTTCGTTCAATAGAAAACACCATAATTCTTTTTCCTCCTTTTATGCTTCAGGCTTAAATACTTGAGTCGCTTTAACCGCTAGCTTCCAGTTTTTGTATAATTTTTCGCGCTCTTCTTCTGCTATTTGCGGTTCAAAGATACCACCTTCTTCGTACAAGTCTTTGATTTCATCCATGTTTTCCCAGAATCCTACAGCTAAACCAGCTAAGTAAGCTGCACCTAAAGCAGTCGTTTCTAAGTTAGATGCACGTTGAACTTTTGTGCCTAAGATGTCTGCTTGGAATTGCAATAACCAGTCATTATTAGCTGCTCCGCCATCTACTTTCAATAGTGGAATGTCGATGCCAGCGTCTTTATTCATTGTATCTACAACGTCACGTGATTGATAAGCAATGGATTGTAAAGTTGCTTTGACAAAGTCTTCTTTAGTTGTTCCACGTGTCAATCCGAAAACAGATCCTCGTGCATCTGAATCCCAGTAAGGTGCGCCAAGTCCAGTAAAGGCTGGTACAACAAATACTTCATTGTCGCTTTTAGAAGCTTTAGCTAATGCTTCTGAGTCAGCAGAATTTTCAATCATTTTAAGTCCGTCACGCAACCATTGAATTGAAGACCCGGCTACAAAAATACTTCCTTCTAATGCATAGTATACCTTACCATTGATTCCATAGCCAATAGTAGTCAATAAATTGTTTTCAGATAATTGTGGTTTTTCACCAGTGTTCATCACGATAAACGAACCTGTTCCATAAGTGTTTTTCACCATTCCTGGTTCAAAAGCCATTTGACCGAATAAAGCGGCTTGTTGGTCTCCAGCCATTCCTGAGATAGGAATATTAGCACCATAAAAATGATAGTTCGTTGTGTGTCCGTAAACTTCTGAATTGGATTTGACTTCCGGCATCATAGCACGTGGAATGTTTAATAAGTCTAAAATGTCTTGATCCCATTCTAATTCATGAATGTTGAATAACATCGTACGGCTGGCATTTGAATAGTCGGTAACAAATGATTCTCCACCTGTTAATTTCCATACCAACCAAGTATCGACTGTTCCAAACATCAACTCGCCTTTTTCAGCACGTTCTTGAGCGCCTTCTACGTGGTCAAGAATCCAACGAATTTTAGTAGCTGAGAAGTAAGAGTCAATAATCAACCCAGTTTTTTCATGAATCATTTCAGAATGTCCAGCTTCATCGAGCTTAGCTGCAATAGGTGCTGATTGACGTGATTGCCATACAACCGCATTGTAAATTGGACGACCTGTTTCTTTATCCCAGATAATCGTCGTTTCACGTTGGTTCGTGATCCCAATTGCAGCGATTTCTTCTGGTTTGACACCGGATTCAATAAAAGCTCCAGCAATTACCGATTGTACAGAATTCCAGATTTCATTCGGATTGTGTTCTACCCATCCGCTTTGTGGGAAAATTTGAGTGAACTCTTTTTGTGAGCTCCCAATTGTATTTGTTTTTTTATCGTAAATAATTGCTCTTGAACTCGTTGTTCCTTGATCAATGGCCATAATGTATTTTTTCTCTGTCATGTTAAATTTCCTCCCATGCTTTTGCAAGCGATTTCTTAATAAACTTATTGTAACCGTTTTTCTTCGAAAGAAAACGTCATCTTTTTTTAGTTTTTGAAATTTTTTGAGAGTATTTGTCTTTTCGAATAAATTTTGCGTCAGAAAAGCAAAAGAACAAGCTGCAGTATTATCACTGAGCTTGTTCTATAAATTGAATTCTTGAATGATTTTTTGAATATTTTTCATGTCGAAAGAAGATAGAATTTCAGAGAGGACGTATACTCTGGATTTACCGTAGTGATCTTTATTCGTTGGTTGCTCATTAGTAAGAATAAGATCATATACTTTACCTGACTGACAAGCTTCGACATGAATGCCATTGATATGCCTCATATTCAGTATAAGCAGCTGATTCACTGTCTCCGTAAAAATAGCTTCCATTTTCAAATCAATTCCCACTTGTAAAATGGTCGTCATCTTCAACGTAATAATCGACAATAAACTGATGTACCTTAACAACCCAATCTTCAATAAACTATTGTCTTCAGCTTCTTTGATGCCAAATTTAGTTGTACTGATCGCAATCAATGTTTCTGCAAATGAAACGAGGTCTCTACCGGTAAATTGTTTTTCTTTGGCCAACATTCCTTCATAATCATAAATTTCCATATCTCCTTGGAAGAAATACAGTTTTGTGTGAATATGAGAAAGGTGGTAATGCATGTCACGTTCCAACATATAAGGCAATCTGCGAAATTTATATTGGATAATAATGGTTTCAACAATATACGCATCCATCGTTGCAATAGGTGCACGACGGTCACGCTCCAACGTATACTCATGAAAATCATGTTCACTCAGTAACGGAAAAGCTAGCAAAAACGCAAAGTGCAACATCGCTTCTTCTTCATCGACTTCAATCGAATAACGACTAAAGTAGCGCAAAACCGTCATCCGAATTTTTTGGTATAGCAGATCCTCTAAGTACGGCTGCATAAGTTCGCGCAAATGTGAATACTTCTTCTCTTTGCTCGTAACGCGATTTTTACTAATGAGCATCCAAACATTGAGCCGCTGTTTGTTTTCTGGTTCAATCGTAACTTGTAAGGAACTTTCCATAGCTTGTACCATTTGAGTGATTTGCTTGTCACTATGTGAAGGAATGACGGATTCTTGGTCTTCGATATAGCTATAAAACTGAAAGTAGAAATACCGAATATGCAACTCTTCACCGTGCAACTGTCCATTACGGATTTTGACACCAAACTCTTTCAAGTAACTGTTCAACTCTTTGATTTTACGAAATAAGGATGAATCGCTAATCATCAGCTTTTGTGTCAGTTGAGTAATCGAGAACTCCTGATGTTTAAATAAAAACCGGATCAGGTTCACTTTGATTGATTGGTTCAAATACAGTTGATGAATTTGCGGCAAAGAAAACTCATCACTCATGGTCAAAGAAATGTACTGTCCGTTATAATTGACCTGCACTTGATCTTCAAAAGATTGAATTCGAAAAGAAATGGATTCCAAATCTTTATCCAGTGAGGCTCTTGCAACAGCTAAATATTCCAACATATCTGTATAAGAGAGTTTTCCGCCGTTCAGCACGAGTTGTTTAAAAATCGTAACTTCTCTGATCTCATTTTTCTCCAAGAAGTGTTCAATTTTCATTTCCGTCATCCCTCACTTCTGGCCAAGAAACAAAATTGGTAGCCGAAATCATTTGGGAAAACGAGGGATGGAAGAAATAATCTTTTTGTTTCAAATCTTCCAACGTTTGCTTCGTTTGAATGGCTAATGCTAATGTATTGATTTTTTCTAACATATTCGAAGTCGAAATCATCTGAGCTCCAAGCAAAACATGGCTAGTTGCATCATAGACCCATTTAATCGTTACAGTATCTCTAGTTGGTAGACTAGTTAACCGCACTTCTTGACGATAGGTTTTCACCTTTTGACCCGTAAACACACTCTCAGCTTCCGTCATACCTGTGCTCGCAATATAATACCCGAATATGAAAGTCCCAATCGTACGTAAAGAGCCTTTGAAAGCCATTTTTGGTTCAATTAAATTAGCAGCAGCAACGATTCCTGTCCGAACAGCATTATTTACAAGTGGAATATACACTGTTTCCTCTTCTTCTCCATAAGCTAGTTGGATACAATCCCCCACAGCGAAAACATCTTCCACTGATGTACGCATATAACGATCAACTGCAATCGTTTGGTCCATATGAAGCCGGATGTTTTCATCTAAAAAGTGCAAGTCCGGTCTCACATTCACACCTAAGATAACGGTATCACTCGTAACTAACTCATTTCCAAAGCGAATGGTTGCCGGTTGATCCTCTTCTGATTCAATAGATGAAACCGTTTGGTTCAAGCGCAAATCAATTCCCTGTTCAAGCATTTTCTGTTGCAAGGGCTGTATCATGTCTTCATCAAAATATTTGAATAAGATGTAGTCCATATTTTCAATCAGCGTAACGTGCTTTTGTTGCTTGCTTAGCAAATCAGCTGCTTCTACTCCGACCTGACCAGCACCAATAATCGTTACATTCTTGCTAGCATCAACTTTAGATAGAGCATCTTTTGCTTCATGATGCCGTTTGTATTTCAAGACGTTCTCACCATCACTACCACTGATTTTTTGTGATAACTGACTCGAACCCGTTGCAATGATTAATTTATCATAACTGATTGTCGCTTCTTGCCCATGAAACATATAGTTAACTGTTTTATGAAGTATATTGATTTTTTCAACAGCTGCTTCTAAGTAGCACTGGATGTTTTGCTTTTCCAATTGTTCTTTCGTAATAAAATAAGCTGCGTCTAAGTCAGCAATTTTATTTTCCCAGTATAAATGCAGTCCATTCGGAATATATCCCAAAGTAGGCTGCTTTTCCAACAGAATAATTTCTGCATCAAAATATTTTTTTCGTACTTCTAAAGCCGATGCTACTCCAGCAAAAGAAGCTCCTATAATAATTACTTTCATGCCCCTACTCCTCGTCAATGTGTTTTCAATAAGTATAACATAGCGAGAAAGATTTTCGGTGAGCTCAGCTAATTATTAAGATTGCATTCAATTAATTACTACTTTTTTATTGAGCTTCCCAAGATTAAACCATAGAAAAAAAACAAAAATCTCTTTATAGGAGATTTTTGTTTCACTATAAATATATAATTTTATACTTTTATTTTCTTAAACTTTTAAATACTCAATCGCTCTCTTCAATCATTCCAACCCGTCTAGTACTTTTTCTCTCGAGCATCCTAAATTCATCCTCAAAAAATCTTTTCCTTCTTCTCCATAAATCGAGCCATCCATAATGGCGACTGCACCAATAGTAACTAATGCTTGCTGAATCTCCTGCATATTGAAAGGAAGTTCATTTATGTCTAGCCAAGCTAAAAATGTCGATTCTGGAATAGTGAATTTAATTTCGGGAATATTTTGTTTCAAGTAATCAAACGTAAAGTGCATATTTCCAGTGATATAGACATTTAATTCATCGACCCATTGATGGCAATCATTGTAACCAGCCATGACACTTTCTATTCCCATTATACTGGCAGAAGATAAACCATCTCTATTTTTTAGGATCTCTAAAAAATCCTTTTGCAATTCCATATCTGGGATCAACGCATAGGATCCTATCAATCCAGAAATGTTAAACGTTTTACTAGTCGAGGTACAAATAGCAACATTCTTTAATTTTTCTGTTACAGCAACAAGCGGCGTATGCTGATGTCCCTCACGAACGATATCCATGTGAATTTCATCAGATATTAAAAATACATCGTATTCATTACACAAGTCTACTATCTTTAACAATTCACTTTTAGTCCAAACTCTTCCAGTGGGATTATGAGGACTGCATAGCAATAATATTTTTGCCTTTTGATTTGCTAATTTTCCTTCTAAATCTTTAAAATCAATAAAATACTTGCCCTCTTCATACTGTAACTTATTTTCGACTACTTCTCGATTGTTGCTCTTTATAGTTTTAAAAAAAGCATCATACGCAGGCGTTTGGATAATAACTTGATCCCCCATTTTTTGATTTTAACTCAATCAATTTTGAGATAGTATACATGACTGAAGGAGAGTAAACAATCCAATTCGTTTCAATTTCAGTTTGAAAACGTTTGTTGTACCAGTTTACAATAGGTTCTTTAAAATCATTGTGATTCCATCTGGTATATCCGTATATTGGATGGGTGTTCCTTTTTTTCAATGCCTCACTGATTTTATTTGGAATTTTAAAATCCATATCAGAAATGGTAAAAGGCAATAAATTATTTACTCCAAAACGATCTTCTATATAATCCCATTGGGTACAATATGTGCCTCTTCTATCTATTACTTCATCGAATAGTTCTTTTCCCAAATAAATCAGTCCCTTTAATTAATTAATCTTTCAAGTTGATTTTTTAATGAGGCTACTTGTGTCCCAATAACTACTTGAAGATTTTGATCATCCAATTTCATGACACCTAAAGCACCATTTTCTCTTAAAACGTCTTCATTTATTTCATCCATATTATTAACAACTAACCTTAATCTGGTCACACAGTTATCTAAAGAAGCAATATTGGCTATACCACCTAACGCTGATAAAATAGCTGTAGCGTCATATTTGCCTTTCTTTTTATGACTTAACTCTTCTTGAGTATACTCAGTATTGTTGATTTCTCTTCCAGGTGTTTTTAAATTGAATTTTACAATTGCAAATTTGAATACAAATTTATTTATACTTTCCCAAAAACCAGCATTTAACTAGCAATAGTGAGATATAAAAAAGCTCAATTCCACTTTTTATTTAATATATTTTAAAATTTTTAAAATTATTTTGTGAAAGTGTATAGTTATTTTTTTACATATAAAGTTTTATGAATATATTTTTTTTTAAATTTATTTTTTATTTTTAAATAGAAACTATTATAAAAATTTTTAATTTTTATATACTTGTATTTTTTCTTATATATCTGTAAATTATTATTTCTTTTTTCCATATTATAAATATTTGAACATAAATATTTTTTTAAATTTAAATTTTTTCTCAAAAAATTCCTAGCCACTATATCGTTTTTATCTTTTTCCACTATATATATAAATAAAGTGCTAGAAGCAATATCATCGTTAGAAATCAAGATTAAATTATTATGTTTATTATTCTTTTTTATTATAGAAATAATTTTTTCATAATTTTTTTCTATATAGTTCAGTTCATTATTATCTTTAATATAGCGAAAAAATAACGTAGGTTCTTGAATATTAATATAAAATTTTTCTATTCTTTTTTTATATTTTTCCAAAACACTTGGTAATTGTTCTTCTAAAGAAGTATAACCTGAAAAATCATGATAAAAATGAAAATCATATTTTTCATCTACATAATAACTAGGATTATCTTTATATTGAGATAGGTTTTCGTAGTCGAGAATACCCTCGAATTTATTTTCCATACATTGAATAAGGCCTTTAAAATCAGTAATAAGCCAATCGAATGGACTACTAGTGTCTCTTAATCCTACTTTTTCTAGTTCACTTGCTGTGCTACAAAAAAAGCCCAATGAAATAAAATGTTGATAACTTTCCAATTGATTCACCCCTACATATATTAATAAATAACAACTACTACCGTAATATAATTAATTTGAAGAACCTTACTCAACCTTTAGCTTTGAAAAAATAATTTATCAAAATTTAAAATTCTTATGTGTCTATATTCTTAAGAAAGCTAGGGCATTCTTTTAATAAAAATTTATCGCTGTGCATATATTTCTATTAATTTTGAAAGAAATTAGATATTTATAACTTTATAAATATCTAAAATTCATTTAAGTTAGTCTAACAGATTATATTATTAGATTCCCCTAATATTACTATTGGGAATTAAATTGGGACAACTATTTACCGTTCTTGATATAGTTGATTGATTCTCTGCTATCTTTAAAATCTAAAATACTTAAAGTGAGATAAAACTATTTTATTATACAATTAAATAGTTTTTATATAGGCAAACAACATTAATATTGTTTATTCTTTACAACTTTGTGATTCTTTAAATAAAGAAAGTACTTCTTTCCAAATCGGAATAATGAACCCTGTTGCTTTAGCTTTATTCAAATCCATTACAGAATGTTTCGGTCGATTGGCTTTTTGCGGATACTCTTCAGAAGTGACAGGTATTACTTCTACCTGCTTATCTTTCAAAATTTCTTTGGCAAATTCATACCATGAAC
>NZ_JBEMBC010000091.1:0-9190 GCF_040274425.1 Carnobacterium sp. | reverse complement strand
TAAAAATGACGATAAAAATAAATGGTGAAAGAGTTGCAAAAATAGCAAATGGTCAGAAGTTTGAAATGTCTATTCCTAATAGTGTTGTGCAAATATGTGTCACGCAATCCGGAGTTAAGAGTAATACCATAGAAGTTAAAGACGGTGAACTAGTTCAAATAAAGTCCAATAAATGGAGTAATAGGATCTATATTTTATATTATATTATTTTTATTACCGGTATGTTTACTTCGAATCCATTATATAAATCAATTGCTTTATTAGTGATCCTACTGTTGTCTTTTATTTTGTTGTTTATTGTAAATGCTTTTCAACTGACCGTTTTAGATGATAAAACAACGATTTAGTGGAAACCCTTTGAAATAGATAGTTTTTAATCTAATAGATAAAAAAGTTCTCCTTTATAATAAACAGCTTAAGAAATAAAACTGTTTACTGTAAAGGAGAACTTTTTTTATTTTTTGATGAATAAATAAAAAAGCAAATCAATAAAAAATGCAGATAGTAAAAAAGAATACACTAAAAAGGAGGAAAGAAAATGAATCAAATTGGATTAGTTGGGCGTTTAGTAAGAGAGGTAGAACTTAAAGAAGTTGGTGATGACAAAGTTGTCACTAATAATACTTTAGCAGTAGCAAGAAGAGGGAAGAAAGAAAATAGTCCACCAACTGATTTTATTCCTATTGTTGCATGGGGACAAGTAGCAAAACTTATCCATCATTATTGTGAAAAAGGCCATATGGTAGGTCTTACTGGGAGAATTCAATCGAGGTCTTATATCAATAAAGAAGAAGAAACTATTTTTATGGTTGAAATGGTAGTAGATGAAGTACATTTTTTACAAAATAAAAAATTAGAAACAGCTGTAAAATAATGAAAGCGGAATATTTATTGTTAAGGAATTGTAATAAAACACATAAAATGTAGTGAAATAGAAAAAATAATTGAAATTAGAGCGAACAAATAGCTATTTTTGTAATAGTGAACATATGAAAAGAAAGGATATTTAAAATTAAATAACACATAAAATGAATATTAAATTAGAAAAATTTGAGTTGATAAACCTTATTCTGGCAACGTTAAACATAAAAAAAACTAATATTATGAGAAAATAATTTTGAATAGGATATGGTTGAATATTCAGAATCTTTACAGTTGTCTCTTTGAAAACGGTACTAAAAAACGTTGTGTTACAGACCCTTAATTCATAAGTAACCTAAGCCTATACCGTACGTGATATGCTATTTCTCGTACTGAAATAGGAGGAAAATAATCCAATGAAAAAAAATATTTTATCCATCATTGCCTTATTTACGTTGGCATTAGGAACAACTGGAATCACAACTGTTTTAGCTTCTCAGAATGAGAAAAGCGAAGATGTATTAGATAAAACAGAAATTAAACAATCCGAAGAATTAGGAATACAAAATGGTTTAGATTATTTAATAGACGAAAGAGAAGAGAGTAAAGTAATTATTCAAACTTTAGCTGCTAGACCATCTAGTGAAGAACCCTTATTAGAACCGGTAAGTATCGAAGATGAACAGGAAAAAACTGAGGATGAAGAGAAGAATACAGTTGACTATACAGTAGAATCTGGAGATACATTAATAAATATCGCAACTGCTTTTGAAGTTGACGTAAGTGAATTAATAAAATGGAATGAACACGTAACAAACGATTCACCATTGCAGATTGATAAAGTTATCCAAATTGAAACAAATTTAACTACTGAAACGATCAAACCAGAAAAGCTTACCTGGGAAACTAAAACAAGCGAAGAGTCTCTCCCAGTAGCAAACCAACAGGATACAGATATGGATGAAACAAGTGCGGCCTCTTCTGATGCTTCAACGGAAAAGATGACAGTAGTTGCTACTGCTTATAGTCGAAATCAGCCTTCTCTAACGAATATCACTGCTTCAGGAATAGACTTAAGCCAAAACCCTCAAGTTATTGCGGTAGATCCTACTGTAATCCCATTGGGAACTAAAGTTTATGTCGAAGGATATGGAGAAGCCATTGCTGGCGATACAGGAAGTGCAATTATTGGAAATCGAGTAGACTTGCATATGGATAGTATAGATGAGTCGTTCAATTGGGGTATTCAAGAAGTTGAATTAACCATTTTAAATTAATAGAGAGAAGAGAGTTAAGATAATGATCTTGACTCTCTTTTTTGACTAAAAAGTGAAGATTGTGAGATGTTTCGGCATGGTGCTTTAGTTGTAATGGTAAAAAGAGTATAATAAGGTAGAGAATTTTTTTGAGAAAGAGGGTATTTCATGAATATATTAATGATTGAAGATAATCAATCCGTATGCGAAATGATGGAAATGTTTTTCATGAAAGAAGAATGGAAAGCTACGTTTGTCCAAGATGGTAAAGAAGGATTAGATGCTTTTCTAAATGATTACGAAAATTGGGATTTGATTACGTTAGATTTAAATTTGCCAAGTATGGATGGTATGCAAATTTGTCGTGAAATACGAAAAGTTTCAAAAACAATACCAATTATTATGCTAACAGCTAAAGATTCTGAAAGTGACCAAGTTATTGGACTAGAAATTGGAGCGGATGATTATGTTACAAAACCATTTAGTCCATTAACTTTAATTGCCCGCATAAAAGCTTTATACCGTCGAGTAGATCTGATTCATGATGAAGCCGGTAAAGTAGATGAGAAAGCATATGAAGTGGAAACAAAGTATCTTAAAATGGATAAGAGAACGCGTGAAGCTATATTGTATGATCAAATTATCGATAATTTGACGCCTAAAGAATTTGAATTGCTTTATACACTAGCTAAAAGTCCTAAACAAGTTTTTTCTAGAGAACAGCTTCTAACGATCGTTTGGGATTATGAGTACTTTGGTGATGAACGAACAGTGGATGCTCACATCAAAAAATTGCGCCAGAAAATTGATAAAACAGGGCCACAAGTGATTCAGACAGTCTGGGGAATAGGATACAAGTACGATGATTCTGGAGTTTCCTCATGAGATTGAATTATTTTTATCAACAAATGCTGGCCTTTTTTGCAGTCGTGACAATCGTTTTAATCATATTAGGATTTTCATTTTTACAATTTGCACGAAACACAGCTTATCAAAATACTGAAACGCAGTTGTTTGGATATGCTGAAGCTTTAATAGATGAAAATCTGCAAATGGATAAACTTGAAAATGGACAAACGATTCTAAAGAATCAAGGAGTATCAATTTTTGTTTTTGATAGTACAGACAGTATGATTTATCCTAGTACAACTGAAAAATATGTTAGTGGAATCTCGGAGGAAGATCTAAAAATATTGAAAAATGGTGAGCCTATTTCCTTAACTCAAAGAAATACAGATTTTTTTGGCAATCAGATCAATACCGCAATCGTTTATCAACCTTTTTTCACTCAAAGTACGGGTGATTTTTATGGGTTTATAGCCGTTAGTGCGCCAATTAGTACAATAGAATCAAATTTAAAAGATATTAGAAATAATTTGTTTAGTGCGTTTATTTTTTCAATTGTAGGTGCAACGATAGCTAGTTATTTTTTTGCTAAGTTTCAAGTAAAAAGAATCAATCGTATTAGAAGTGCAACTCATAAAGTATCAAAAGGAGATTTCGATGTTCAGTTAGAAAACAAAGAAATGGATGAATTTGATGATTTAGCAGCTGATTTTAATACTATGGTTGATTCATTAAAAAGCTCTCAAGAAGAAATTGAACGTCAAGAGAATCGACGTAGACAATTTATGGCTGACGCTGCACATGAAATGCGTACACCATTAACAACCATAAACGGACTACTTGAAGGTATTGAGCATGATATGATCCCTGAGAATCAAAAACAGAGAAGCCTTCAATTGATGCAAAATGAAACTCGTCGTTTGATACGCTTAGTAAATGAAAATTTAGATTATGAAAAAATTCGGTCGAATCAAATCGTTTTACAAAAACAAACTTTTAATGCATATGAAGCACTAGAAATGATTGTTGAACAGTTAAAAGGGAAAGCAAGGGATTCAGGAGATGAACTGATATTAGAGTGCCCAACAGAATTAATGATCTACGCAGATTACGATCGATTCTCCCAAATTATTGTAAATATTATTCAAAATGCAATTCAGTTTACAACTAATGGGAAAATCAGCATTATAGGCTATTATGCTGAGAATGAAAGTATCATAAAAATCAAAGATTCTGGTATTGGGATGACTGCTGAAGAAGTAAAAAATATATGGGAACGTTACTATAAAGCAGATATTTCAAGAAAAAACACTAAATATGGAGAATCTGGGTTAGGTCTGGCAATTGTTCAGCAATTGGTAAATCTGCATGGTGCACGTGTTGAAGTAGAGAGTATACCTGGCGAAGGAACAACCTTTACATTATCTTTTCCATTCGATCTAAATGAAATAAGTAAATAGCTCTAAGGTAAATAGTAAAAAGATTAGCAGAAGTTAGACAATTTGTCTTAGCTTCTGCTAATCTTTTTGTTTTAACTGACTTTTTTTGGATGGTAAGTGATAGGATCAAGTTCAAACGGTATTTCAGAGGCTAAGATCTGGTCATCGGAAGTAACTAAAATAAAAGAAAAACCTTTTGTGCGTGCATAGTAGCGAAGAGATAATAACCAATCTTGTTTTGAAGATGCAGAATCAAAGCTGAAACAATCTTCTACTAGAATGACTTTTTTATTGCATAGTTCATTTAACCGTAATTGCAACTGAAGGAATAGGCTTAAAGGCAATGCTTTAAAAGGTTTATCAGCTAAAGTGTCAGATATAGCGAGTTCTTCTAATACTTCATTTACTACTAAATCAAGTGAGCGTTTCATTTGATTAGACGCTAAGGACAAAACAAGCAGCATGTTTTCTCGGACAGTTAAGTAATCAATAAAAGTCTCATCCTTCGTAATGACTCCCGGAAAAGAACCTAACTGTCTATTAAATTGCTTCATCAAAATTGAGAAATCAACTTCTTTAGCTGATAAACTATAAATCGTTTTAGGTTTGATTGAAAATACAGGATGATTGTCAGTTTTTTTAAAAGAATTTTTAAACATAATATTTCCTCCTTAGTAATGACGGTTAAATTAGGAAAGTGTATTTTTTTTCAATGATAGCAGCAGATAATTTGGAATACCGATAACTATACAGCTGTATAAGTTGATGATTCCCACTAAAATAATAGCTTGCAATGTATTATTTTGAGTAAAGGTGTTATGCATAGATTCACCTGACAAAAAAGCATTAATATTGAAGCGTGTTAAATTCTCATTTTCACTACTTAATAAAGGGGACTCCCTTTGTAAATGAACTAGAGAGGTACTTGGTTTTAATTCTTGTTGTAAAATATCAGATTCCAGTTGAGAAACTTGATTCATTAAAGGAGTTGCAAATAGACTGTAAATGGAAAGAAGTACCAAAATAATCGTGTTGATTAAAAGGAGTTGTTCCACTATTAATTGGGCGGTTAACTTATAAACCCGTTCTCCCATCAAAAGGTAGGTTTGGTATTCCTTTTTTCTAAATCGGCTTAAAAATAACTGAATCATTATCATACTAAGTGTACCTGCAAATATGATTAAAAGAAGAAGGTACTGATATTCCATTTTATAGTGAGTTGTAATAGATTCTAAGGCTTTAAAAGGCTCATTCAGTGATGTATGTTGTGAATCTAAAGAATCAATAATTCTGTTTAACTGAATGGAGGAATCTGAAAATTGTTTGGCCAATAATGAAACTATAAAAGCTAGGATAAAATAAATTAGGTAAAAGGTAAGCATAAACAGTAAAAAATAAGGATGATTTTGTAAATGACGATAAGCACGTTTAGCAATTGTCAAACACAGTACTCCTTTCTACTTGAAAATTGATTCTATTTTTATTGTAATCATTAAATATGAAAAAACTGTGAAGCAAATAATAAGAGGGTATGCTAGTTAAATGATTTTTAGAACAAAAAAAGGTTGAGTCCATTAGGACCCAACCTTTTTTCTAATTAGCAAATTAGTTTAAAAAATCGTTTATTTACTCTGCACCCTTAACGTCAGGAGCTTCTGTTTCAGCTGGTTGTGTTTCGTCAACTAATTCAGGATCGACTAGCAACTCTGGAGCATTTGTTTTATAGAGATCAACAGTAGACTGATTGCCGTTTTGACTATACATACTTGTATCTTCTGTTCCTAAACCTTCATTTAAAGCCTTCATACGTTCTAATTGGTCACGGTAATCGTAATCAGCGGGATTTGTCGTAACAAGACCTTCAGGAGTATAGAAACGTAGTAAATCACTTGTCAAAATGCTGTCAGACAAACTTAATTGAGTATTTACGTCTATTCTTAGCTGTTCAACTTCAGCAAGAACTTCCTCAGAAGGTTCTACAATTAATTCACCTGTTGCAGTATCATAAATAGTTGAACCATCAACAGTGTATTTAGGAGTTACAAAATTCCCGTTACGGAAAGCAACTGTTTCATCATGGTTTTCAGAGAATAAATCTGTTCCAAGTAAAACATTGTCTTTTGTATCAATACCTAGTAAATGAAGAAGAGTAGGAAGACTATCAATTTGACCTCCGAATTCTTCATGGATTTTTCCATTACCCGTTCCAGGAATGTGGACCATATAAGGAACTCTTTGCATCATTGTATTGTCATAGCTTGACCAAGTTTCAGGATCTTTTCCAAGTAATGGAGCTAATGTTTCGTTTCTTGAATTAGATATACCATAATGATCACCGTAAAGAACAATGATGGAATTATCATATAAACCAGATTCTTTTAAATAACTAAAAAATTCTTCAATAGCTTGATCTAAATAATGAGCAGTCACAAAGTAATTATCAATTGTATCATCCCCTGTTGTAGCAGCTGGGAAATCGACATTTGCTTCGTCCAGTGGGTAAGGGAAATGATTAGAAACTGTAATAAATTTAGAATAAAACGGTTGAGGCAATTGTTCTAGATATTGGACAGATTCTTTAAAGAATATTTTATCTTTCATTCCATACTCTAACGTATTTTCTTCAGTGAATGTGTAAGATTCATCATCAAAGAAGTAATCCACACCCATTGATTTGTACGTATTGTCTCTATTCCAGAAAGAACCGACGTTACCGTGAAACATAGCACTCGTATAATTCTTTTCTGAGCCTAAGATTTGTGAAGCAGATTGGAAAGTATTGCTGCCTCCAACTTGTGTAAAGGCACCCCCTTGAGATAAGCCAAATAAAGAATTCTCAAGCAGCATCTCAGAATCAGCTGTTTTACCTTGTCCTACTTGGTGGAAGAAGTTACTGAAACTTTGCGTATCAGCATTATGATAGATACTATTTATAAATGGCGTAACTTCAAGTGCTTCGCCTTGTTCAGTCTCTAATTTGTAATCAATAAGAAATTGTTGGAAACTTTCTAAATGTAGATAGATAACATTGCGATCTTCGGCAATGCCAAACATTTCTGCATCAGCCCCAGCAAAATGTTCATCCACATAACTCAAGACACCTTCAATATCTGATTCATCAGCATTTGCTTTAACTTGATTAGCTTGAGCAGTTTGATAACCATCGTAAGCTGTAAAGAAATTAATACCAAGATATTTAACAATATAATTACGGTCAAATGTACGAGCCAGTAATTGGGGACGATCACTTTCAGCTAATGCCAAGTTACCAGCAAATAAGGTAAACCCAACAATCGTAGCTGCAAATGCATAACGTTTCTTGAATGGACGTTTATCCATTGTTACTTTCTTAGTAGCCAATAAAGCAATCAAGATGAAGATGTCAACTAAATAAAGAAAATCAGTTGCATGCAATAAAGCAAAAGTACTTGCTCCTAAGCCTCCAGCAACATTTCCGGCGCCCAAGATGGTACTGACCGATAGGAAATCTGAAAACTCTCTATAGTAGAGAATGTTCGCAAAGAATAAAATAGTCATTAATGTATAGACCGTTATTAAAGCGATATATGCTTTTTTTGAACTCTTAAAGTAAAGAGCAATTGAAAATAAAATAATCGTTGTCGCAACTGGGTTAATCAATAAAATAAATTGTTGCATAACTCCTTCTACACCGAGAGAGAATTCTGCTTGATACCCTATATACGTTTTAATCCAAAAAACGATAACTGCCAAAGAAAAAAATCCCAGCCTCGTTTGTAGTAGTTTTTTTATGTTGTTCACTGTTGAATCCTCCTTAAATAAATGACCACAGTATAAATAATATAAGTTGAAAATTTCAATTTTAAATGAGACCTGCGATAATCCTGCATCATAACACATTTTACAATTTATTTACATTATAGTCAATTTTACTTGCTTTAAAATAGCTGAATATTTTAGGGAAATGTCTATTGTATCAGGGATAAGTTTTGAAAAGTAAAGTTTACGTAAAATTTAGATACTTCGAATAAACTATCCCTTAATAATAATGTATACTTAATTCGTAATGACAAATGAGGAGGATTTTTTAATGGTATTTTTGCAACCCCTCTTTGATTGGATTGAATCGAGGTTTGGCGAATCAATCAATCACTTTCCATTAGTAGAATTAATTTTTCACAGCGTTGACCAAACCTTCGTTTATTTTATTTTTTGGCTTATCGGACGTGGAGCCTTTCTAGCTGTCAAAAAAAAGAAAAAACAGCCAATAAAATGGCGCAGAGAGTTTGTTTTAAATGTGTTTATTTTTTATATCCTTCTCTTGATTCATTTAACGGTTTTTCGCGAAGATAATTCCATTATGAATGTGTCCATTGTTATGCGTCCTTTAAGTGAAATCAACTGGATTCCATTTGTAGAAACGGCTAAATTAACTCAAGGAACATCGTTGTTTGATTACTACTATAACTTATATGGAAATATTCTTTGGTTTGTTCCCATGGGGTTTGGCGCAGCTTATTTAATGAAAAGAAAGTATACCTTTTTACGCTCATTGGGTATTGGGATAGCTGTTTCATTTTTAATTGAAACGATGCAATTTCTTTTCTTTACAGGCGTGTCGGATATTGATGATTTAATTTTTAATACTATTGGAACAATGATTGGAATTGTATTGTTTGAAATAAGTCAATGGCTATATAAAAAATGGCAAAATAAGAAAACCACTTGAAAATAAAATGGACCCTATGTCAAAGACATTTAAAAAAAGAGACCTTATGCAATACCTGATAAAAATTGTTCCCTGTAATG
>NZ_JBEMBC010000090.1:0-9721 GCF_040274425.1 Carnobacterium sp. | reverse complement strand
TTTTAAATATTATTCTTAAAGAAACTCCAGTGATGGAAAGCGAAACAGTTTAGCTAAAATACAAGACGTTCAGCATTCTATCTTATAGGTGGGTGCTGAACGTTTTTTTGTCGCCTTGTTGCTTATAAGAAGCCTCACTTTTACGTCATTAGGTACTTGACGTAAAAGTGAACCAACAAAATGCACTCACTCTTACGTTAACTAACATACACTGAGCAAAAGAAAGCAGTCTAATATGCAAATTGAACGAAGGTAATGAACATTCTATCTTTAGTAAAAAATAGTCAAAAGTGGTATACTGAAAACGATTTCTTAGATAAAAGAAAGAAGGTTAATGAATATGAAAAGAATGTTTTTAGGGAAAAGTGAATTAATGGTACCAAATATTGCATTAGGCTGTATGTCAATGGGGAAATTATCACCAGAAGAAGCTGATAAAGTAGTGAGAAATGCTTTAGACTTAGAAGTTGATTTTTTTGATTTAGCCGATATCTATGGTGGTGGAAAAGCCGAAGAAACGTTAGGAAAAGTAATTGACATGGATCCTTCTCTACGAGAAAGAATGCTGATCCAATCTAAAGTAGGCATTCGAAAAGGGAGCTACGATTTTTCAAAAGAGCATTTAGTAACGAGTGTAGACGGTATCTTGAAACGCTTAAATACAGATTACTTAGATGCGTTGTTGTTGCACCGTCCAGATGCATTGGTTGAACCAGAGATCGTAGCTGAAGTTTTTGAAGAATTAGAAAAAAGCGGAAAAGTCCGCAATTTTGGTGTCAGCAACCACAATCCTTACCAGATTGAATTATTGAAAAAATATGTAAAGCAACCTTTAGTCGCGAACCAAATGCAGTTTAGTGCGATGCATACTGGTATGGTGGATGCTGGAATAAACGTGAATACTGAGTTTGACAATGGGATAAATCGAGATGGTGGAATATTGGATTATAGTCGTTTAGAAGATATGACATTGCAAGCGTGGTCACCGATCAAAAGCGGTGGAGATATTTTTGTGGATAACGAAAACTTCCCTGAAATAAATGCAAAGTTGAAAGAAATTGGTGAACGTTACGGCTTATCGAATTCAGCAACGGCTATTGCTTGGATTTTACGCCATCCAGCACATATACAAGCAATTGTTGGAACAATGACTCCAGAGCGTTTGACAGATTATGCAAAAGCTTCTGAAGTGCGCATAACACATGAAGAATGGTATGACATTTATCGAGCAGCTGGAAATAAATTGCCTTAAGCGATAAAAGTAACAAGTTTTAATAATTGAATAAAACAAAAATAAGCATCCTTTTACTTTTCAGACAAAAGGGTGCTTATTTTTTGATTTTTAGTGTTTGTATGCAATGTTAAAAATAATCAATCACCCTTTATTTCCATTGATAAGGTGTGACAACATTAAGAACAAATAAAAAAAGAAACTTAAACCCTTAAGAAAGAAAGGAAAATACCGATATGCTATTTAATAAACGTTTAAATAAAAAGAGCAATGAGAACTTTAATAAAATACAGTTAGTTAAAAAATATTGTTTTTAGAGAAGTTTTACATAAGGAGGAGCTTGTTGGTGAAGAAGCTACGTGAAAAGAAGAGTCAAAGGAAAAAAAGTATTAGAATGATGATCATCCCTACTTTGATAGTAATGATCACACTACCGATTATTATTGTGTTGGTCATGAATTATTACAGCACACAAAATTTGTTATCTCAGCGTATTGAACAAAGTGAAAAAAATCTAGCCACACAATTCACAACGCAACTAGACTGGATTGGTCAAGAATTAGAAAATACCATTAATTCTTTAGCCGAAAAGCCAGAATTTCAAGAAGTTGCTGAGGATGAAGATGCTCAAACCTTCGTTCAAGAAGAATTACAATTTGTTTTGAACAACAGTATGTACATAGGAAATGCTTATTACGCACCTGAAAATCAAGAAGTCATAGGAACAGTTGAAGATTTAGCATCAGACTTTGATGCAAGTGCAACAACTTGGTATCAAAGAGCGGTCAAACGTAATGGTGCATTGATTTGGAGTGAGCCCTATCGTGATGCAACGACAGGGTCTATGGCGATGACTCTTTCTAGAGCAATCATTGTAGATGACACTTTTTATGGTGTTTTAGCAATTGACTTAAACTTAGAGAGAATGAACACCTACTTAACGTCTATACAAAACGGTAATACTGGACACTTTTTTGTTCTTTCTGAATCAGGGGATTATTTGATGGATAATGATCCTAAGAAGATTGGAACGAATATTAGTGACAGTACCTTAGTCAAAGAGGCAACAGAACAAACAGGTTATATTTATGATGAAAATAATAATCAAGAAATCGGCAGCTACTATGCTAAAGCTAGTCGATTAGGAATGACTGTGTATGGAGTAGTTGGCGAGGACGAAATGGCTAATGAAGTAAATGCTACAAAAAGATCAGCTCTTATTGGTTTAGCTATCGGCATCATTATCGCCATACTAAGTGCATTGATGGCTTCAAAATATGTTATGACAATTGCCAAAGCATTGACTAAAGCTTTCAGTAAAGTTGAAGCTGGAGATTTGACTGCAGAAATTACCGGCGAAGATTTTAATATTCTACCAAATAAACCTTACTTTAAAGCGTTTAGAAAACGAAAAACAATTAATGAAAATAGCGATGAAATTGGAAGAATTGGATTTGCTTTTAATAAAATGATGCATCAATTCAGAGAAATGGTTGGAGGCATTCAACAAAAGAGCAATCGTTTAACGGATATGACTCAAACATTGAACGATATTTCTAAACAAACCACTTCCGCAACTGAAGAAGTATCTGAAACAATCACGGGTATTGCTCAAGCAACAAGTATTCAAACACAAGATACAGAGGATACAGTAGGGAAAATGGAAGAATTATCTAAAACATTAGGTGAAATTGATCAAAATATCCAAAAAATGGGTCAACATACCGATGACACGACGATTGCAAATGGTAAAAACTCTCAAATGATGGCGGTTGTTCATGAGAATTGGGAAACTACGATTGAGACAATGAATAAATTAGGCGATAGTATTCATGATGTAAATGAAGATATTCAAAATATTGAAAAAATCGTTAAAGTTATTGATGGAATATCTGACCAGACTAATTTGTTAGCATTGAATGCTTCTATTGAAGCTGCTCGTGCAGGAGAAAGTGGTCGAGGATTTGCAGTTGTTGCTAATGAAATCAGAAAATTAGCTGAGAAGAGTGACGAATCAACAAAAGATATTGCAGCAATTATCAAAACAATCCAAGAAAAATCAAATGAAATGGTCAACAAAGTAGAACAATCCCATGCAGAAAGTGAAGTCCAAACGAAAACGATTAATGAAGCAATCGATTCATCAAATAAAGTAACGGATCAAATGGATAAATTGGTTGAAAGTATTATGAATGTAGCTAGCTTAGGCTTTGTTATCTCAGCTAAAAAAGATGAAACAGTGGTAGCGATTGAAAATATTGCTGCTTCAGCAGAAGAGAACTCAGCTGGAACTGAGGAAGTGTCTGCAAATGCGGAAGAAATTTTAGCTACAATGGAAGAATTTTCTTCAAGTATCGCCAAATTAGAATCTATTGCGAATGAATTAAAAGAAGAAACGAATCAATTTAAGTTGGATTAGAAAATAAAACAATGGGAATGGAATGTGGCGTATGCTCACAAAGTTGGTACACGTTCATTATCCTATAAATAAAACGGAGGAGTAGAATAATGGAAAAGTTTGTTGTGTTTAATAGTGGTGGTCAAAGTTTTGCCGTTCCAATCGAAGTAACTGAAAAAATCATTCATGTCGAAGAATTAACAAAGATCCCAGATACATCTGACTATGTATTAGGAGCGATAGATTACGGGGACGGTATTTTACCGATCATTGATTTAAGTGAACGGTTCTTCCAACGTAAAACAGAAGTGATCGATGAAACTAAAGTGATCGTTGTAAGCTGGCAAGAGAAAAAGATTGGTTTAGCAGTAGATAAAGTAACCACTATTCGTTCTTTTGACAATAGTGATCATGAAGTATCAGAGAAAAGAAATCAAGAAGCAGCTAGTTATGTGATGGCTTTTATCAGAACAGAAGAGGGCATCATTTTACAATTAGATGTGAATAGTATTTTTTCAGAATATGGCGAACATGAATTGCTGTCATTGATGAATCGATAAGAATGGTTAGAGGAATGGTGAAAGATGTATGGCAGATGAATTAAGGGTTGGGATCTCAGATTATAAAGTTGCACAACAACCTCAAACGTTAATAACAGTAGGGTTGGGCTCTTGTGTAGGCATTGCGCTCTATGATCCTAAAACAAAAATCGGCGGATTGAGCCACATCATGCTGCCTGAGAGCAGTGCGTTCAAAGATGCCAGCAAAGTTGAAAAATTTGCTGATTTAGCTATTCCTCACATGGTATCAGAAATAAATAAACGAACCAACAATAATCCGCTTGTGGCTAAAATAGCAGGTGGCGCAAGTATGTTTCAATTTTCTAAAGATCTTCCGCATGGAAGTATCGGAGATCGAAATGTACTTGCGGTTGAAGAAGTTTTGAAACAACTAGGGATTCCTTTATTAGCCAATCATACTGGAGGAAACATGGGCAGAACAATGAGCGTAGACTTAGCCACCTTTACAGTGAATATTCGAATGGTGAATAGAGAAATAATTGTACTGTAAACAGGGATAGGGGAGTAATAAAGAGTGAATATAAAAGTACTGGTTGTGGATGATTCTCCTTTCATGAGAAAAGTTATCAGTGAAACGATAGCGAGTATTGAGGGATTGGAAGTTATCGGGACGGCTAGAAATGGTCGAGATGCGCTAAAGGCAATTCCGCAGCTTCAACCTGATGTGATCACATTGGATATTGAAATGCCGGGATTAAATGGGCTAGAAACACTTGAGATCATAAAGAAAGATTACTCTATACCGGTTATCATGATGAGTTCGTTTAGCGGAGAAGACAATACAATCGCTGCTTTGGACTTGGGAGCAATGGATTTTATTGAAAAGCCACATGATATCAGAAATCAAACAGATGGATTCAAAAACGAAGTAGCAGATAAAATCAAACCTTTATTTGAACAGAAAAAAAGTGAACGACCACTAGAAACATCACTGTTGCAGGCAAATGAATTAGAAAAAAGATTACCAAAGAAAGTAAAAGCCATTACGATAGGTGCTTCAACCGGCGGACCTAAAGCATTGTTTTCGATTATTCGATCATTGCCGGAAAACTTAAGCTTTCCTATTTTTATTGTTCAACACATGCCAAAAGGATTTACAACATCATTTTCTAAACGGTTGGACAAAGAATCTGCAGCAAATGTAGTAGAAGCCGAAGATGGTATGCCAATCAAAGGCGGTGTCGTTTATGTTGCTCCAGGTGGATACCATATGATCATTGAAGATAACTCCATTAAATTAAATGAAACAGATAAGCTACATGGTGTGAGACCAGCTGTTGATTACTTGTTTGAAGCTGCTGCTGAAGTTTATGGCAGTGATTTAGTCAGCTTTATTTTAACCGGAATGGGTCATGACGGAGCTCGTGGGTCAGCTAAAATTAAAAAAGCAGGCGGTTTTACAGTGGCTCAAAACAGAGAGACGTCAATTGTTTATGGGATGCCAGGTAATGCGGTACAAAAAGGTGTTATTGACGAGATCGCCAGTTTAGATGAAATATCAGAATTGATCAATTGGATGATAAGGATGCGAAGCTAAATGTTGAATTTCGATTTTTTTTACGCGTGGACAAAAGAACATTTAAATATTAATCTAGAAGGATACAAAGAAAAACAACTTCAAAGACGGATTGGCACGATCATGAAGAATACCGGTGCAGCAACGTTGGAAGAATATGCGGTTAAAATACAATCAGATCCTATAGTGAAAAAGAACTTTTTGAATTACATTACTATTAACGTAACGGATTTTTTCCGTAATAAAGAAGTGTTTGATGAATTCGAAGAATTGATGGTATCGTATTTAGAGCCAAAGTTTGGCGCTTTAAAAATCTGGAGTGCGGCTTGTTCTACCGGAGCAGAAGCTTATTCGTTGGCTATGATCATGACCAATCATAACATTAAGCATGCGGAAAAAATAACGGCTACAGATATTGATGAAACAATTTTAGCGAAAGCTAAAAAAGGAATCTACTCAAGTGTAGAAATCAAAAATGTTGATGAAAAGAATCGCCAGAACTACTTTACTCAAGAAGATAATGCATTTTATTTATCTGAACAAATCAAGAATAAAGTAGCTTTTAAAAAGCACGATTTAATTGGGGACCGCTTTGGAACAGGATACAACGTGATCGTATGCCGCAATGTGACCATTTATTTTAAAAATGAAGTAAAAGAAGAATTGTACCAAAAATTCAGTGATGCATTGGTTCCTGGCGGCTTGTTTTTCACAGGAGCGACAGAAACCATTTATAGCCCAGAGAAGTACGGTCTTATTAAACGAGCTTCTTTCATTTATGAAAAAATATAACACACAAGAAACTACAAGAAACAATGAAAGGGAGGGACACTATGGACGAAAATAGTAAATACCTCGATTTATTTTTTGAAGAAACGGACGAACATTTACAAAGTTTGAATGAACAAGTACTTGAATTAGAAAACAATCCTGAAGATTCCAGTATTGTAGACGTTATGTTTCGATCAGCTCATACGATTAAAGGAATGGCTGCAACAATGGGCTACGATACAATGGCTAAATTGACCCACAAAATGGAAAACGTATTTGATTTATTGAAGCAAAAGATCATTCCAGCCGATGCAACTTCTATCGCTCTAATATTTGATTGTTTAGATACCTTGTCTGACTTAGTGGAAGATTTAAGAGAAGGAAATGAAGCAGAACGCGATATCAAAAACTTGATTCAACGGTTGGATAATGTGGCTTCCGGTGATGGTTCTACAGCACAAGGAACAGTGATAATGGAACAAGAAACAAGTTCATCACTTAATCTAGCCTTAGAAAACGTAGAAGACTCAGACTTAATGATCATTGAAGCAGCGAAAGAAGATGGCTACAATGCTTATGTATTGGCTATCCGAATTGATGAAGATAGTTCAATGAAAAATGCCCGCGTGTATCTTGTGATGAGTAAGTTGGAACAACATGGAGATGTGTTATATTCTGAACCAGGCACAGAAGTTCTTGAAAATGACGATTTCGGCAGTGTGTTTAAATTGATCTATGTCAGCAAATTGGATGAAGAAACAGTTTTCAACTTGGCGTTAGACAATAGTGAAATTGAAGAAGTATTGATTCAAACGGTTCAACAAGCAGAAGATTTAATCGTGAAAGAACCTGAAACGACTCCGTCTGAGCCGCAAGAAAATCAAGTGGAACAAACAGCAATTACAACCGTTGAAGGTGCTGCTAAACCTGCTCAAGTTGAAAAAACAACTAAAGCCAAAGGCCAAAGTCATGCAATGAATCAATCCATCAGAGTAGACATCGGAAAATTAGATTCCTTTATGAATTTAGTGTCAGAATTGGTGATCTACCGTACGCGATTAGAAGACTTAAGCGATCAAATGCAAGTGTCTGAAATGAAAGAACCACTGGACCACGTAGCAAGGATCAGTTCTGAATTACAAGATTTGGTTCTGAAAATCAGAATGCAGCCGGTCAGTACGGTAATGACTCGTTTTCCTCGTATGATCCGAGACTTAGCGAACGATTTAGGTAAAGAGTTTGATTTGGTTATTGAAGGTGAAGATACGGAATTAGATCGTACCGTTGTTTCTGAACTAAGTGAACCCCTAGTGCATTTGTTGCGTAACTCAGCTGATCATGGAGTAGAAATGCCTGCTGATCGTGTAAAATTAGGCAAAGATCCAAAAGGAACCATTAAAATTACTGCTTATCAAGAAGGCAATCGAGTAGTATTGACGTTGAGCGATGATGGAAAAGGTGTTAATCCTACCATTATTAAAGAAAGTGCTGAACGAAAAGGGATCTCAACTGAAGGAATGAGCGACAAAGAGATTCAACAATTGATTTTCCATCCAGGATTTTCAACAGCCAAAGAAGTGACCAGTATTTCTGGTCGTGGTGTAGGAATGGATGCTGTTAAACAAAAAATCACTGAACTAGGCGGAACAGTTGAATTGGAAAGTGTAGTCAACCAAGGAACAGTTTTCAAAATCAATTTGCCATTGACGTTATCAATTATTCAATCCTTGCTTGTAAAAGTGGGGCAAGATTCTTTTGCAATTCCATTAGGGATCATCAAAACGATTGTTAAAGTAACCGAAGAAGACATTATCCGTATTCACAACCGTGAAGTCTATAAATACGAAGGGTTAGCTGTTCCGGTCGTTCGTTTGAACCAATCACTCGGTATTGAACCGATAGAAGAAACCAATCTGCACTTGGTATTGGTAAAACAAGGAGACAGCTACAATGCTTTGGTCGTAGACGATTTAGTCAGACAACAAGAAATTGTGATCAAAAAGCTAGGCCAAGAATTGAGTATGCTGAAGAAATATTTAGGCGCAACTATTCTAGGAGATGGAAGCATCATTTTGATTTTGGATGTAACGGCTATTTGCAATGAAAGAATCGGTGAGTACAGTGAAGTCTAACTACTCAGCAGTGGAATTAGATGTACTAAAAGAAGTGATCAATATCGGTGGCGGACATGCAGCAACGAGTTTATCTCAACTGATTGAAAAACCGGTCCACATGACGGTTCCAGTTATTGAAATGATGGAATATGCAGATGTTTATGAGCAGATCATGCCGGAAGAAGCTGTGATAAAAGCCGTCATCATTAAGATGATGGGAGATGCAGAAGGTGTCTTTCTTTTCACAGTCGATCAAAAAGTCTCAGAGACGATCGTAGCTATGATGTTGCCGGAAAATACACCTTATTCAGAAGCAATGGCCAACTCAGCCTTGCAAGAGTTGGTAAACATACTCGTTAATTCATTTTTGAATGCAGTAATGAAACTAATGGACGCTAACTTGGTCACGTCTGTGCCCATCATCATTGAAGATATGTTCGGAGCAATTATGAGCAGTGTGTATTTAGAACAAAACCAATACGACGATTCTATCATGATCATTAAAAATGAATTTTATTATTTAGGAGATCGATTAGAATCTTCATTGTATTTCGTCCCAAAACCAGGGATAATAGAAAAGATGTTAAAAGCACTAACAGTTTGAGAGGAGAAAAACAAATGACAAAAAATGTAATGATCGTAGACGATGCAGCTTTTATGAGGATGAAATTGAAAGATATTTTAGAAAAGAATGGGTATAACGTAGTAGCAGAAGCCCAAAATGGGATTGAAGCTGTTGAAAAATACAAAGCTGAAAAACCAAACTTAGTAACAATGGATATTACTATGCCGGAAATGGATGGGGTAGATGCTTTAAAAGAAATCAAAGCATTTGATCCAGCTGCACGTGTTGTCATGTGTAGTGCAATGGGGCAACAAGGAATGGTTATGGATGCAATTCGTTCTGGAGCAGTCGATTTTATCGTGAAACCATTCGATAGTGATCGCGTTATTAAAGCTTTAGACAAAGCAAGTTTGTAAAGGTGACAAAAATATGCAGATGATTATTTTTACTCTAAACGAAAATTATTACGCCTTTTCATCTGAAAACGTTGAAGAGATAACAAATAAAATGCCTTGGACCCCAGTCCCTCAATCTCCGTCTTGGGT
>NZ_JBEMBC010000089.1:0-9840 GCF_040274425.1 Carnobacterium sp. | reverse complement strand
CTAAAGCTGCTTTTTCAGCTTCTTCGATGTTTGGACGGATAATGTATAAAATTTCGTATTTTGCTGTTTTACTCATCTTGACTGTCACCTCCTTATGGACTTTGGCTCTTTTTACAGAGCAAGGAGAGTATTCTAATAATGTTTCTTTAGATTACTCACGTCCGTTTAGTATAGCACATTTCATTCTAAACATCAATACTTGAATTGCACTTATATATAATACTTTTTTAATAACTATGGCTACAAGCAGACCCGTTTATTCCAAAAGAAATTTCTTTTGAAACACACCTACACCATTTGTCAAACAACAAAAAAATAGAGAGAATGATCTATTGATCTCATTCTCTCTACTCTTTTAGTCTTCAGTTAGGTCATTGTTACCTTCTGTATCGTTATCAGAATTGTTTGAAGTATCATTCTCTTGAATCGATTCGTTTATTTCACTGTCTTCTATAGACAGCGATTCTGAAATGATTCCTGCTTCATCCATTTCTTCTTTGATAACTTCTGCATCTACTTTTGCCATAGTTGACACTTTAACATCTTCAGCTACTCGAATAACACGTACACCTAATGTTGCACGGCCTGTTTGAGATACTGCAGAAACATTAAAACGAATAATAACACCTGTATTTGTTATCAACATGATATCTTCGTCGCCTTTGACAGTCGTTAATCCAGCTAGATTACCATTTTTACTTGTGATATTAGCTGTTTTAATTCCTTTTCCGCCACGGCCTTTAATAGCATATTCACTTGCTTTGGTACGTTTTCCATACCCTTTTTCTGTAATAACTAAAACTTCCGAGTCCTCAGTTAATAGATCTACTCCAATGACGTAATCATTTTCTCTTAAACGAATACCACGAACACCGCCAGCAGTTCTACCCATATTTCGGACATCTTTTTCATGGAAACTTACAGCATAACCCATATGTGTTCCAATGATAATGTTTTGATCTCCGTTTGTTATAGAAACCGACATCAATTCATCATTTTCTTTTAGTACAATAGCTTTTAGACCATTGCTTCGGATATTAGAAAAAGCTTTTACATCTGTACGTTTAACTGTTCCAAGACGAGTCGTAAAGAACAAGTACAGACCTTCTTCAGCTTCTCCTCTAACGTTTATGACCGCTTGAACAGTTTCGCCTGAATCAACTCCTAGTAAGTTAATAACAGGGATTCCTTTAGCTGTGCGGCCATATTCTGGAATCTCGTATCCTTTTGAACGGTAGACTTTCCCATTATTCGTAAAGAATAATAAGGTATCGTGAGTAGAACAAGAAACTAAGGTTTCGATGAAATCATCATCATGAACGCCCATTCCTTGCACTCCACGTCCACCACGTCTTTGTGATTTGAATTCAGAACTTGGAAGACGTTTGATATAACCTTTGCTAGTCAACGTAATCACGACATCTTCTTCTTCAATCAGATCTTCATCTTCAAGACTTAATACTTCTCCTACTAATAATTCAGTACGACGAGCATCTCCAAATCTTTCTTGAACTTCAAGAAGTTCCGTTTCAATAATAGTGTGTACACGTGCTGGATTAGCCAAAATGTCAGCCATATCTGCGATTAAAGCCATCAATTCAGTATACTCTGCTTCGATTTTGTCTCTTTCTAAACCAGTTAATCGAACCATTCGCATATCTAAAATAGCTTGTGCTTGTTTCTCTGATAAACCGTACGTCTCAATTAAAGTCGTTTTAGCGATATCACCAGTTTTTGAACCTCGTATAATTCGAATGATTTCATCAATATGGTCTAACGCTATTCTTAAACCTTCTAAGATGTGTGCTCGTGCCTCAGCTTTACGTTTATCGTAAGCTGTTCTTCTGCGAATCACTATTTCTTGGTGCTTCAAGTATTCTTCAAGAATTGATTTCAAACTCAATACTTTTGGAACACCGTTCACAATAGCTAACATGTTAAAGCCAAAAGAGGTTTGTAAAGAAGTTAATTTATATAGATTATTTAAGACTACACTCGCACTAACATCACGTCTAACATCAATCACGACACGCATACCATCCCGGTCGGATTCATCTGCTAAATCAGTAATGCCTTCGATTCGTTTATCTCTAGCTAAATCAGCTATGCGTTCTACCAATCGTGCTTTATTTACCATATATGGTAATTCATGTACAATAATGCGTTCTTTGCCATTTTTTAGTATTTCAATTTCAACTTTAGCTCGAACCATAATAGAACCTTTACCTGTTTCATAGGCTTTTCTGATTCCAGATTTACCCATTACTAATCCACCGGTTGGGAAATCAGGACCTGGTATAGCTTCCATCAAATCAGCCGTGGTTGCATCGGGGTTATTCATCAAAATGTGTAATGCAGAAATAACCTCAGTTAAATTGTGCGGAGGAATATTAGTAGCCATACCAACAGCAATACCGGTGACACCATTTACAAGTAGATTAGGAAAGCGAGCCGGTAATACATCTGGTTCACGTTCTGATCCATCATAGTTATCATGGTAATCAATTGTATCTTTATTGATATCGCGCAACATTTCTAACGCCATTTTTGTCATACGAGCCTCGGTATACCGCATTGCTGCAGCTCCATCGCCATCCACTGATCCGAAGTTTCCATGACCATCCACTAACGGATAGCGGTAACTCCAGTCTTGTGCCATACGAACCATTGATTCATAAATCGCACTATCTCCATGAGGATGGTATTTACCCATAACATCTCCAACGATACGTGCTGACTTTTTATGCGCTTTATCTGGGGTCACGCCCAATTCACTCATCCCATATAAAATACGACGATGGACTGGTTTCAATCCATCTCGTACATCTGGCAATGCACGAGCTACAATAACACTCATTGCATAATCAAGGAAAGATGTGCGCATTTCATGGCTTAGTTCAATACTTTTTATATTCTCTTTAAATTCTTCAGCCATTCTTTATTGTCCTCCTATTTGGATTAAATATCTAAATTTTGTACGTAACGTGCATTTTCTTCAATGAATATACGTCTTGGTTCAACACGGTCACCCATTAACATATCACAACTTTTATCTGCTTCAATAGCATCATCAACAGTAACTTGCAGCATCCGTCTATTTTCTGGATTCATAGTTGTTTCCCATAATTGTTCAGCATCCATTTCTCCAAGACCTTTGTATCGTTGAATGACAGGTTTTGGTGAAAGAGGTATTTCTTTCAAATAATTATCTAGTTCTTCATCTGAATCCAAATAGACCATTTTTTTACCTTGACGCACTTGGTATAAAGGCGGCTGAGCGATGTAAACATAACCGGCTTCAACTACTGGGCGCATGTAACGATAGAACAATGTCAATAATAATGTACGAATATGTGCTCCATCGACATCGGCATCTGTCATGATAACTAATTTATGGTAACGCGCTTTAGAAACATCAAAATCATTTCCAAATCCGGTACCCATAGCGGTAAACAATGAGCGAATTTCTTCATTTGCTAAAATTTTATCTAGTGTTGCTTTTTCAACATTTAAAATTTTCCCACGAATCGGTAAAATTGCTTGAAAGAGTCTTGAACGTCCTTGTTTAGCAGAACCGCCGGCGGAATCTCCCTCAACAATAAATATTTCGCTGATAGTTGGATCTTTACTCGAACAATCCGCTAACTTACCAGGAAGATTGCTGATTTCTAATCCACTCTTTTTACGCGTTACTTCACGAGCTCTTTTGGCAGCTAAACGAGCTCTAGCTGCTAGTAAACCTTTTTCAACGATTTGACGAGCTACTTGTGGGTTTTCCATTAAGAATTTATCAAAATGCGCTGAGAATAGGCGGTCTGTAATGGTACGGGCTTCAGAATTTCCCAATTTGGTTTTTGTTTGTCCCTCAAACTGAGGATCAGGATGTTTAATGGATAAGACGATCGTTAATCCTTCTCGCACATCTTCACCAGTTAGATTTTCTTCATTTTCTTTAATTATTTTATTCTTTTTTGCGTAATCATTTATCACGCGTGTTAAAGCTGTTTTGAACCCAAATTCATGCGTTCCACCTTCATAAGTATGAATGTTGTTCGCAAAACTTAATAAATTGTTGTGATAACCATCTGTATGTTGCATAGCCACTTCAAGAGTAATACCTTGTTGTTCGCCTTCTAGAAAAATAGGCTCATCATATAAAACAGCCTTATTTTCATTCAAGAACTCTACATAGCTTTTAATACCGCCTTCGTAGTGATATTCTAGAACTTTTTCTTTACCATCACGCTTGTCTTCAATCGTAATTTTTAATCCTTTGTTTAAGAACGCTAATTCCCGGACACGTGTAGCTAATTTATCAAAATTAAACTCTACTGTTTCTTTAAAAATTTCAGGATCTGGAACGAAGTGAACAGTTGTACCATGTTTATCTGTTTCACCAATTACTTCAACATCATGAACAACTTTTCCTTGAGCATATTGTTGGTGATAGATTTTTCCGTCTTTGTGTACGTAAACATCTAAAGTGGTCGAAAGTGCATTAACTACTGAGGAACCAACTCCATGTAAACCACCTGAAACTTTATAACCTCCACCGCCAAATTTACCCCCAGCATGAAGAATCGTAAACACGGTTTCTAATGCTGGACGGCCTGTTTTAGCTTGAATATCAACAGGAATCCCACGACCATTATCAATAACGGTAATACTTTCATCTTTTTCAATGATTAAGTTAATTTCATCAGCAAAACCTGCTAAGGCTTCATCAATTGAATTATCGACGATTTCCCAAACAAGGTGATGTAATCCTTCACCACTTGTTGAACCAATGTACATACCTGGACGTTTACGAACGGCTTCTAGACCTTCTAAAACTTGTATTTGACTCGCATCATATTCTTTTGCTCGATCTTGTTTGCTTTTTATTTCTTCAGACACACTCATTCACTCTCCGTTTCTACTTGTCCATTATCAATCAGAAAAATTTTGGGAGTTTCCAGCATATTTTCCTTTATTCCATCTAAACTAGTTGTCGTTAAGAACGTTTGAACTTTATTTTGAATTGCTTTCAATAAATGTGTTTGACGCTCATCATCCAGCTCGGATAGGACATCATCTAGTAATAAGACGGGGTATTCACCTGTCATTTCTTTCATCAAATCAATTTCAGCTAACTTCACGCTTAAGGCTGTCGTTCGTTGTTGACCTTGAGAGCCATAGGTTTGAACATTTCTCCCATTCACACTAAACTTCAGATCATCTCTATGTGGACCGAATACGGTTGTTCGCTGTTCTAATTCTCTTTGTCTACCTTGCGTATAAGCGTTCATTAAATCTGAATAAATCTGTTTTTTATCCGTTTCGTTTGTAATTTTCAAACTACAAGAATAGCCGATTTCAAGAATTTCTTTCTGCTTAGAAATTTCAGCATGAACAGGTTTGGCCCAATTCTCTAATTTTTTTATAAATGAAAAACGCTCTACTAAAATAGCCGCCCCAAACTCAGCTAACTGTTCCGTTAAAATATCCAAAAAAGTTAAATCTTTTACTTTTTTTAGACTTAATTGTTTTAGATAGCTGTTCCTTTGTTTTAACAAATGCTGATATTGCACGAGATGATGTAAATAAATAGGGCTCATCTGCCCCATTTCCATATCTAAAAATTTTCTTCTGACAGAAGGCGAACCTTTTACCAAAGACAAATCCTCTGGAGCAAATAAGATAACATTTAGATTTCCAATGTATTCACTTAATTTTTTTTGCTCCAAATGATTAAATTTTGCTTTCTTACCTTTTTTAGAAATAGAGATTTCAAGTGGAAAACTTGTGTTTTTCTTTTGAATTCTTCCACTCACTCGTGCAAATTCTTGTTCCCATCGAATGGTTTCTTTATCATTTGCAGTTCTATGGCTTCTTGCCATTGCTAATACGTAAATTGCCTCCATCAAACTTGTTTTTCCTTGGGCGTTTTCTCCTAAGAAAACATTGATTCCTTTAGAAAAGATAACTTCAGCATGTTCGTAATTTCGATAATTGGAAAGATGGATCTCTTTCAATAACATTATTTTTCTTCCTCATTTGTTTTAGCAGTTTCATTTTCTGACTGGATAAAGAATGTTCCTTCACCAGGTATTTCAACTACAGAACCAGGATAAAGTTTTTTACCTCTGCGATTTTCAACTTCGTTATCAAGAAGGACTGTATGTTCAGATAAATACCACTTTGCCATTCCGCCACTGCTAATAATATTTTCATGTTTTAAAAATTGCCCCAATGTGATAAATTCACGATCGATTTTTATAGTTTTTTTCATTTTTTTCACCTACTTTTCAATAAAATAAGCGTGGAGATAATCCACGCATTACGCTGCCGCTTATTAATACTATTATACTCTTTTTTTGCCAATAGTACAAATGAATCTAAAAATAACCCTACTATTATCGATTTTAAGCAAAAGATAAAAAAAGACCTTAAATCCTCCATAATTGCTTAAATCGAAAAAAACATGGTTATTCGGCATATATTAAAAAAAAACTACTTTTTCAGTTGCCTGAAAAGTAGTTTTTCTGATTTTCCTTAAAAAGTTCGAACTGGAGTAATCAATTGAATAAAATCTTGATCGTTTTCACTAGGAACTAAAATAAATGGACGAACTGGTGAAGTAAACTTTATTTTAATGTCTGTTTGGCCAAAAGTTCTCAATGCATCTTTCATATAATCTGGGTTAAAAGAAAGTTCGATTGGTTCTCCTTCAACAGATTGATAGTCTAATTCCTCATTGACATTTCCAACATCCGGCGAATTTCCAGAAATCTTAACCAAATTCGGATTGATCGTAATTTTTACAACATTATTTTTTCCTTCATGTGAAAGCAATGAAGCACGTTCGATCGAACCTAATAAAGAATTAGCATTAAAGCTGATTTCCGTTGAAGAATTATCAGGAATCAAACGTTTTGTATCAGGATAGTATCCTTCTAGCAAGCGAGAATAAAAATACATATTTTCTGATTTAAACAATACTTGGTTTTCAGTGATCATCATTTCAATAGTGTCAGAATTTTCATCTAGTGTACGAGACAACTCAATTAAACTCTTACCAGGAATAATAACATTGTATTTTTTTGAAGCTTGCTCATCATTCATTTCTAAAGGAATCACACGTTGGCTCAAGCGGTGGCTATCAGTAGCAACTGCTAAAAACTTACCATTTTCAATAACTATATTTACTCCTGTAAGTATTGGACGACTTTCATGAGTTGAAATAGCAATAACGGTTTGTCCGATTACTTGCTTAAATAAGTTTACAGGTAAAGTAAATGATTCTTTCGTATCAATAATCGGTAAATGAGGGTAATTATTAGGATCTAGACCATTAATAGTAAATGAAGCTGTTGCAGAAGTAATCAATGCTTGGAAATGATCCAGTATTTCAATAGTCATTGTTTCTTCAGGAAGTTTTTTTACGATTTCACTAAAAAAGCGTGCTTGTAAAACAATTCCTCCAGTTTTTTCAATAACTAATAAATTGTCTTCTTCAGCTACAGGAATGAATGCTTCAATAGAAATATCTGAATCACTACCTGTTAATGTCAATCCTTCATCATTAGCAATGATTTTCAAACCAGTCAATATCGGAATAGTCGTTCTTGAAGAAATTGCACGTTGTACATCGGATAAGCTTTTTAAAAAGGCACTTCTTTTAATTGTAAATTTCATTAAATTTACCTCCAAATATAGTTTAATTTATTTTAATAAGTTCTTTAGTAATAGTAGTAGGGCCTGTTGATACTGTGGAAAACTAATAAAACCTTTTTATTTAAAAGGTTTTACACATGTGGACAACTTGTTAGTAAAAAAAGGATAAGTCTATTAGTTATGCACATGTGTAAAAGAAAAAGATTACGTTAATTTTTTCTTTATATCGGTAATTTCTTGTTTTAATTGGTCATCGGCAGACAAAACATGAACGATTTTTTCGTAAGCATGAATAACAGTTGTATGATCTTTCCCACCAAATTCAGCCCCAATTTTAGGTAGTGAATTTGACGTAAGTTCTCTAGATAAATACATAGCGATTTGCCTTGGTAAAACAATCGATTTAATGCGTTTCTTACCTTTAAGATCAGCAATAGATAACTGATAATATTTACTGACAGCATTTTGAATATCTAAGATAGTCAATGTGGTCGGTTTTGCTGAAGGCAGCATACTTTTTAAGGCATCAGCAGCAAGACTAGTTGTAATGTCACGACTTTCGATAGCTGCATAAGCTTGTACACGAACTAAAGCACCTTCTAATTCTCTAATATTTGAATCAATTTGACCAGCGATATAACTTAACGTGTCACCTGGAATTTCTAACCGTTCAGCATTGGCTTTCTTTCTTAGGATCGCAATACGTGTTTCCAAATCTGGAGGCGTAATATCTACTGATAATCCCCATGCGAATCTTGATACTAAGCGTTCTTGTAATTTAGGAATTTCATTAGGCAAACGATCACTAGTTAATACGATTTGTTTTCGATCATCATATAATGCATTAAAGGTATGGAAAAACTCTTCTTGAGTTCCTTCTTTATCTGCAAAAAACTGAATATCATCTACTAGAAGCAAATCAACACTACGGTATTCATTTCTAAATTTTTCTTGTGTTTTATTTTGAATGGAATTTATAAAGTCATTTGCAAATGTTTCACTACTAACATATTTCACTCGTGCATCTGGGTTTAGCAGTAACATTTGGTGACCTATAGCATGCATCAAATGGGTTTTTCCAAGTCCAACTCCACCATAGAAAAATAAAGGATTATAAATTGTTCCAGGTTCTTCTGCAACGACTAAAGCCGCAGCGTGAGCCATTTGGTTTCCTTTACCTATAACAAACGTATCAAAAGTATATTTAGTATTTAATTGAATATCTTTTTTAAAGAGGGTTTTTTTAGGCACCTCATTACGCAAATTTTTATTTACTAGATTGCTTGCTTCTTGTTCATTTTTGATAATAAACAATGGAGAAATTTCACGACTGGAGTATTCATAAATATTTTCAACAATTCGAGTAGCTAAGTTATTTTCCCAATATTCTTTATGTAAAGAAGAAGGGACTTCGATAATAATGTTGTTATCAGTGATACGTATGGGGCTTGCACTTTCTATCCATGTATCATAGCTAACTTTGGAGAGCGATTCTTTGAACTTTTCTTTTAGAAAAATCCAGAGTGTTTGTAAATCGTCCAAAATAGAACCTCCTTATAAAATGTGTCTAAGTCATTTTAGCACTTTTATAAATAGTTTTCCACAAGTAGTTTTTTTAGCAAAAAATTTGTCCACTGCTTGTAAATAAAGTTATCCACAAGCAATAACAGATGGTGTATAACTTTTTTTCGCAACAGATAAATGACTATTTTTGTGGATAACTATCACTATACAAAGATTGTCATGCTAATACTTGTAAAGGTTATCCACAATTATAAAAGGGTGGTGGATAAGGTTTTTACACAGCATGTTTGTATGTGGATAACCAGGTGATAACTAAGGGATAACAAAAATTAAAAAAAGGTCATACATAGCCTTGTGGATAACATTATACACCTGTGGATATCTTTATTTTGAATGAAAAAAAGGGGGTTAAATCTTATTAAGTCTTAATAAAGGAGAAGAAATTTGAGGTTTAGAAAAAGAATTTGCAAAAGATAGTTTCCTATTAAGTAAAAATATGCTATCATACTTGAGTGAATGAATAAAAATAGGGGAATTGTGCTTGACAAGACTATTTTTTCTTCGTTATAATAATCTAGACTGTCTTGGGATAATTACAAATAGAATAATGAGAGATAGTTTTTACAGGAGGTGTATCACGTATGAAAAGAACTTACCAAC
>NZ_JBEMBC010000088.1:0-9940 GCF_040274425.1 Carnobacterium sp. | reverse complement strand
TTTCTTTGGTCGGAAATACATTTTGAGTGTACCACGAATGGCTTTTTTATTTGTCTAGCTTAATTTTACAATCGGCGAAACTAAAAATAGCCAAGTATTTTGTGATATTATACTGAACTGTTTTCTTAGAACATGGCTACTCAATATTTTAGTATCATTGCCATCAAATAAAATAGCACTACTGTAACTTCATAAAAACGTATACGCAAGTTTATTAAAGTGTACCGTTGAGTATTGTTCTTTAGATTTTTAATAGTAAAATGAATAAGTATACGTTAGACTAAAGAAAATAGATTGTAAGCAAATTGAGATACATTTATATAAAAAGAAATAGGGAAGGTAGGAAACGATGTTTAATTTTTGGATGAATTTTATCTTTTTAGTAGTGAGTTGGCTTTTGGCATTATGGATAGATGGATTTACTGATTATAATATTTTAGTCAGCGGTTTATTTTTCGCGTTATATTTTGTTTTACCCGTTGTCAAAAAACAATTTGCTCATTTCATTTTCATTGTCCTCCCCTTTTTGCTTTTCGGAATGTTTCTATCTCCTGAATTTAACGGTTTTATATGGCTGATCTATTTAACTTTAGCGATTCAATCTACAAAGTTTTTTAACAGGAAAAAATTATCTATTTACATAGTGTTTCTTTATGTGCTAACTATTTTGCCCTATGTGTTTTATCAAGAGTGGCTATCTGTTAGTTATGTTTCATTGCTTGCTTTGATTACAGGGATTATGCTTCTTTACTGGAATCAAGCAACACAAAAAGAAAAGAATATACAAGATCAGTACGAATCAATTTATGATGAGTTCCAACTGCTTAAACGACAATTGATGAGCGGCGAACAATTAGTGAGACAAGAAGAACGAAATCAAATTGCTCGAGAAATTCATGATTCTGTTGGTCATCGTTTAACAGCGTTATTGATGCAAATGGAGGTGGCCAGGATTCAGGCCACAACTGAAGAGACGAAGGCTAAGTTTGACGAATTAAAAAAGTTGGCACAAATAAGTTTACAAGATACACGTGAAGCTGTGAAAGCACTCAAGTCAGAAGAGACAGCAGGAATTCAAGCCATAATCCAACTCATACGTAAGTTGGAAGCAGAAAGTCAACTACGTTTATCCATTACAATGCAGACTGGTACATTAAGCGCAGTATTAACCAATCAGCAATCTGTAGCGATTTATCGATCGATTCAAGAAGCTTTAACAAATATGATGAGACATAGCTCAAGTAACCAAGCGGTTATTGAGTTTCAAATTGTTGCTCAAAGAGACTTGCGCTTTCAAGTGAGCCATCCTCTGAAAGAAAAAATAACCATTAAAGAAGGTTTTGGATTAACAAATATGCGTGAACGTTTAGCTGAAGTTGATGGGAGAATCAATATTCATCAAATAGAAGGCAAACTGAATGTAATGGGTCAATTCCCATTGGAGGTGAAGACATTTGATTAATATTTTACTTGCTGAAGACCAATCCCTTATTCGTCAAGGATTAAAAATAATGATAGAAACAGATGAAGAATTTCAAGTGACAGGAGAAGCAAGCAATGGCAAAGAAGCTGTTGATTTGTGTGACAGGCAATCGTTTGACCTGGCAATTTTAGATATCCGTATGCCTGTTATGACGGGGTTAGAAGCGATGCGCATCATGCGCAAACGCTGGCCTGATATGGTTATACTAATATTAACAACTTTTAATGATGAAGAGTACGCATTAGAGGCATTAAAATATAAAGCTAATGGTTACTTGTTAAAAGATGGGAATTCAGAAGAACTTATTCGATCGATTCGAAGTGTATTAGGTGGTGGTTTGGTGATTGAGGATCATGTTGCTGCCAAAGTTATGCCTATTTTAATGGAACGCCAAACAGCACTACTTGAAATGGATAAGTCACTGACAAATCGAGAGATAGACATTATTTCTTGTATTGGTGATGGGATGAGTAATCAAGAGATTGCTTCAAAGTTATTTTTATCTGTTGGTACAATAAAAAATCAAATATCCGTAATCTTAAATAAATTGAACTTACGTGACCGAACACAAATCGCAATTTATGCAACGAAACGTGACGGTAAAAGAAACTGAAATTAGTGACTAAAGTCACATCAATTCATGACTAGAGACAGTATCTTTGCTGTCTCTTTTTATTTTATACTAAGGTTAACAGTTGGAACAGGTAGACTTAATTGAACGCATTTGATTAAGACACAAAACTTTATAAAGGAGGATATTGATTATGATTGAAGTAAAAAATCTAGGAAAAACATTCAAAAAAAAAGTAGCTGTGGAAGATGTAAATATGTATTTAGAAGAGGGAGAATCAGTGGGATTGTTGGGTCCGAATGGGGCAGGAAAGTCGACAACTATCTCTATGATTTCAACCTTACTTCCACCAACAAAAGGAACGGTCAAATTTAATGGAAAAGATGTTTTCAAACACCCAAAGGAATTGCGTCCAGTTTTAGGAGTTGTTCCCCAAGAAATCGCTTTGTATGAGGAATTGTCAGCTTACGAAAATATGAAATTTTTCGGAAAAGTATATGGCTTAACTGGAAAAGAACTAGAAGATAAAATTCAAGAAACTTTAGAACTAGTTGGCTTAAAAGAGCGACAAAAGGATGCAGTAGATACTTACTCTGGGGGAATGAAGCGTAGAATTAATATTGCTGTTGCTTTAATGCATGATCCAAAAATTTTGATTATGGATGAACCAACGGTTGGAATCGATCCACAATCTAGAAATTATATATTGGATATGGTAAGAAAATTAAACAGAGAAAAAGGTTTAACAATACTCTATACTAGCCACTATATGGAAGAAGTTGAGAAGTTATGTGACCGTGTCTATATTATGGATCATGGACAAATAATCGCTTCTGGAACGAAAGAAGAATTAAAAAGTATTTTATCTAATGAAGAAACTGTAACTATTCAAGTAGAGGAATTAAAAAAAGAGTTTTCGGATCTATTGTCTTCACAACAGAGAATCAATCGAATGATGGAGGGCGAGAACGAATACAATTTGATTGTATCCAAGGGAGAGCAATTACTTGGAGAAATTTTTGACTATGCACGGCAGACTCAAGTGAAAATCATAGGCATTCATGTACAGACTCCGACTTTAGAAGATGTATTTCTACATTTGACTGGTCGTAAATTGAGAGACTAATGAAGGGAATGAAAGCATGTTTAATTTAATAAAAAAGGATTTTTTGACACTTTCAAAAAGTAAAAGTGACCTTCTTGAATTACTTTTTATGCCCTTCATTTTGATTGCTATTCTAGGATTTGCTTTAGGAAATCTTATGATGGGGGGATCCACAAGCAGCACTTTTAATATAGGAATTGTAAATGAACAAAATTTTGAAGAAGATCTTAAACGTTTAGAAAACGAGTTCATAGAACAAGGTTTTCCAGAAGAATTAGTGGCAGAAACATTAGCTGGTGCTGAAGAGATTGATCCTGCAGCTATGTTATACAATTTGTTTGAAGATGAAAGTTTTGAAAATCTTATTGTTGTTGATGAGTTTGACAATCTAAATTCAGCAACTGAAGCAATGAATGAAGAGGAGATTACTGGATTTATCACAATTCCGAAAGAGTTTAGTTATAATGTATGGCAATCTATTTATCTTGAAGAGAAGATGACAAGTACTTTAGATGTGACTGTGGCAGAAGAAGAGAGTATGGTCTCAACTATCCTACAAAGCGTAGTCACAAGTTTCATTGATCAATATAATTTGGAGACCTCAATTGCTTTAGCTACTAACGGACAAGCTGGAGTAGAAAATCAAACGCTAGAGCATGGTGAAAAAATACAGATTTCTGTCGAAGAACCGGTAAATGCATTCCAATATTATACGATTGGAATGGGAGTTATGTTTGCACTCTCAACAGCTCCAGCTTTAGCTAATCGAGCTTTTAAAGAAAAAGAGCAGCATGTTTTTGGACGTATTATGTTGTCTGGAACTAAACCGTTAACTTATTTGAGCAGTAAAATGATATCTGGAACATTGATCACATTTGTTCAACTGGTTATCCTGTTTACTTTATCTACATTAATTTTTGGAACATTCAGTGGGAGAGATAGTGATTTTTGGATAAATGTCTTTTATACAACTGGCTTGTATTCATTACTTGTTGGAAGTCTAACGAGTATACTTACATCAATTTCATTGTATGCAAATGATAATACTACAGCAGGTTTCTTTGGCTCTTTTGTAAGTGTATTTGCCCTTTTAGGAGGAAGCTTTACTCCAGTGGAACAGTTTTCAGAGACTTTAAAACAAGTAGGGAACTGGACACCAAATGGAGCTACAATGACTTCTTATCTGCAATTGTTGCAAGGATTTAATTTTCGAGAAGTGCTTCCTTTAATGATGAGAATAATTGGAATGACTGTAATTTTCTTACTGCTGGCAGTAATCATATTTCCAAAAAGGAGGTTAGATTAAATGGGTGATGTATTTATGCTCCAATGGAAAAGATTGCTGAAACACCCCATGCTTGTTGTGATGTTTTTAGGATTAACAATATTATTTGTTTACTTCATGGGTGGAACTCAAGTGAATTCATCTGTAAATGTACCAGTATATACTGAAAGTCTAACGAAAGAAGAACTAAGTATTTGGGTGGATCGCTTAAATAAAGACGATTCAATAATTTTTGAAGCAACGGATTATAAAACAGTGGAAGAAGAAATTCGGATGAACGAAATTGGTTATGCAATGGAAATAGATAAAGAAACGTATCGGTTTTTAATAGGTCGAGAAGATGAACGATTACCGGTAGTAGAACAACATGTTGATCAAATTGTTAGGGAGAACATTCGTCTAGAAGAAGTCAGAGATTCGTTTCCAGAAAGTAAGATTGAAATCCAGGAGTTTTTAACGGTTGATAAGACCCACCAAGTTGAGGACATAGGGACTATGGATCAGTTTCAGTTGAGTATTTTAATTGGGATGACCTTTTACTTTACTGTTTATACTATCTTATATCTACAAATAAATTTAGTTGAAGAGAAAAGAATGGGAACTTGGAATCGATTAATTTTCTCTCCCCTTTCGAAAACTCAAATTTATTTAGGACATCTTTCTCACTATTTTTCAGTAGGATTAGGTCAGGTATTACTCGCTTTTTTCATTTTAACCAAACTATTAGATATTGATTTAGGAACAAATTATCTATCAATGGCAGCAGTTACTTTGGCTTTTATATTTGCTATTGTTTCGTTAGGAATGTTGGTATCAGCTTTAGTACCTTCGCCGCAGTCTTTACAGGTAGTAATTCCGATTGTAGCTACATCTATGGCAATGTTAGGTGGTGCTTTTTGGCCAATAGATATCGTTAGTAACCAATTCTTACTCTTTATAGCAGAGTTGATGCCTATTAGGCATGGATTAAATGGAATGATAGACGCTATTTATTTAGGTCTCCCAATAAGTGAGATTTTACAGCCTATTGGAATCCTACTTCTTATGGGAATCTTGTTTATGGGTATTGGAATTAATTTGATGGAACGTATGTCAAAAGCTTAGATATTAGAAAATAGTAGATGATAGCAGGAAAAGCTGATCTGGAATACACGGATTTTTTTGATTGTAAAGAGTTCCTCTTTTATGTGAAAAGGCCTTCCACGTAAAAGGAAAGAATAGTTGGTTAAAAGGAAGAAGCTAGAAACATTTTGTGTTTCTAGCTTCTTCCGTTTTATATAATCACTACAGACGTCTCATTACCTAGTCCTTGATCTTGTACTTCAAGTCCGAACATTTGCTCTTCAGGTATTCCCATGTCTACTTTGTAAAAATCACAGCCATTGGCTTTGACTGCATCAGCATTTTCCATACTGAATGCAATTAAAGAACTGCTGGTTGTTTGAGTATATGCAATTGATTTTTTTGTAAATAATGAATAGCTGCACGCTTATAACTGTCAAGTAATCCATTTTTACTTCATAGGCACATAGAATGAGCTCACTAAAATTCCTTGAGCAATTAAGCTTATATAAGGGTGAGAAAGTAGAAAAAGTAAAGTACTAAATCGGAATGAAGCTTTCTTTTAAATTATTATACATTTTTTAGTACCAATCTATTAGTAAATACGTTGTAATTACTATTGGGATTTGTTAAAATATAGGTGAACTAATAAAGGAGATGAGCATAATGAAGACTAGAAAACAAGGGAATGCCATTGTATTAACAGTCCCTACGAAGTTCAATCTTCAACCAAATCAAGAATACGTAGCCGTAAAAGGTGAATTAGGAAGTATTACTTATGTACCTAAAGTAAATAATATTTTTGAAAAAGCTCTAGAAAATAACGAAACTTTAAGATTTGAGGATGAATTTAACGAGGATAAAAAATTAATTGGAAGAGAAGAAGTGTAATATGATTTACTCGATTAATGATTATACACCAAAACAAGGGGATATCGTTTGGATAAATTTTAATCCTAGTGCTGGAAGAGAAATTCAAAAGAAGAGGCCGGCTTTAGTCCTTAGCTCAGATGCTTACAATGCCACAACTGGGTTTATACAAGTGTGTCCAATTACGTCCACCAATAAAAGTAGACCAGGGTTTATTCCTTTATCAAAGGATCATACCATCCATGGAACAATCAATGCGATGCAAATAAAAGGATTCGATTTTATGGCAAAAGAAAGAGCCGTAACTTTTGTCGAAAAATCTACGACTGCTGAATTAGGGATTGTTGCCCAAGTAGTTACCGATATTTTTTCCTTTGATAAGTTGTTAGGAGAATAAGAACCTTAAAAGTAATTTATCCGCTACGAATCCTAAAATTTTGTCTAACAGTAAAAAACCGTCAGAGATTTGCTCTGACGGTTTTTATCATATGTCTACATTGCCATCCAACTGGGCTCTAAGGTATTTCCATCTGGGTCTTGTACTTCAAGTCCAAACATTTGGTCTTCAGACATCCCCATGTCTACTTTATGGAAATCACCGCCATTGGCTTTTGCTGTTTCAGCAAATTTTTTGACTGCATCAGCATTTTCTAGGCTAAATGCAATTAGAGAGCTACTAGTGGTTTGAGTATTTGCAATTGTTTTATTTTTAATGAAACGGCTATAAAATTCGTGATTCAGCAACATGATCCAAAAGTTCTCATCCCAAACCATTGCGACAGCTTCATCGTTTGAGAATTCGTTATTTTTAACAAAACCTAATTTTTCATAAAATGCAGCAGAGCGATTGACATCAGATACAGGGAAATTTACAAAAACCATTGTTGACATAAAAATCCTCCATTCTTTTCATAGACTGATTTTATTACAAATAGAGCATCTCACGAGGGAGCTTTTTTGTCAAAAATAGGAGATTAAATTGCACTAGTCATTCTAATGTTTATGCCATTGTCTACACGAGTAAGAAATGAAGGCTAAAACCGACGATTTGGTGAGAGGCTCTGAGCTTTATTTAGTTAAAAAATAAGCTCTTCTATTATACTTAGGTAGAGAAGGTAATAGGAGGCAACTAAGATGAAAAAAATGATCAGGGGAACGAATTATGCATCTATTGCAGTAGAAGATGTAGGAGAAGGGCAGCCAGTTGTTTTCTTGCATGGATGGCCGTTTAATCATCAGATGTTTGAATACCAATACAATTATTTTTTGCCTAGAGGGTATCGAATGATTGGAATCGACTTTCGTGGGTTTGGTGAGTCTGATCTAGTGATTGAAGATTACGGATATGACATATTTGCGGACGATGTTAAGAGAGTTTTAGAAGAACTGCACATTGAAGAGGCTATTTTGGTCGGATTTTCGATGGGTGGAGCGGTAGCCACGCGTTACATGGCTCGTCATAAGGGATTTGGAATTAAAAAGCTGATCTTAATCAGTGCAGCAGTTCCGCAATTTGCTAAGAAACCTGCTTACTCCATCGGGATTAAAAAGTCAGAAATCACAGCCATGATTGAACAAATTCAAGTTGATCGTCCTAAACTGATCCAAGACTTTATTAAAAAGTTGTTTCATGAGAAAACCTTAGTCTCCTATAAAGGTTGGCTGACAAATTTGGCATTAGGGTCTTCTTCTTATGGGATGATTCTTTCAGCTCTGGCTATGCGAGATGAGAATGTACGAGAAGACCTTGAAAAAATTACGGTATCGACCTTGATTTGTCATGGCAAAAAAGACGCTGTTTGTTCGTATGAAGTGGTGGAAGAAATGACTCAATTGATTTCTAAAACTATTGTCGTGCCCTTTAGAAAGAGCGGACACGCGATTTTCCACGATGAAACAGAGAAATTGAATCGGACGATGTTGATGTTTATTCAAAATAAGAACTAACGAAAAAAGCTAGAAACAGAACCTGTTTCTAGCTTTTTTGTCTACTATATTTATTTTGCACATAATTCTAGTAGACTTATGCAGATTGGAATTGGCTTTGATAAAGATCAGCATAGAAGCCGTCTTTTTCCAATAACTCATGGTGGCTACCAGTTTCAATAATATTCCCTTTATCCATAACTAAAATGAGGTCTGCATTTTTAATCGTCGACAATCGATGGGCAATCACAAAGCTGGTTCTGTCCAACATGAGATGATCAATCGCTTGTTGAATTTTAATTTCCGTTTTAGTATCGATACTTGAAGTTGCCTCATCTAAGATCATGACTTTCGGATCGGATAATATGGTCCGAGCAATGGTTAACAATTGTTGTTGCCCTTGAGAAATCATATTATTTTCACTCGAAATAATCGTATCATAACCTTCTGGTAACGTTTGGATAAAAGAGTCACACTGAGCTTTTTTAGCTGCGGCAATAACTTCTTCTCTAGTAGCGTCTTTCTTTCCGTAGCTAATATTTTCAGCAATGGTTCCTTCAAATAACCATGTATCTTGCAATACCATACCAAACTGTTTTCTTAGATCATGTCTGGTTAGGGTGTTCGTGTCGATCCCATCAAATAAAATAGAACCACTATTAATTTCGTAGAAACGCATCAATAAGTTTACAAGTGTTGTTTTCCCAGCACCCGTAGGACCTACGATAGCAATCGTCTTTTTGGGTTCTGCAATAAAGTTAACGTCTTTCATGATCAATTGATTTTTGTTGTAGCCAAAACTGACATGCGAAAATTCGATTTGACCAAGTGGATTATCAATCACATTAGCCTTTTGGATATCTGGAACTTCATTTTCTTCATCCAAAACTTCATAAATCCGTTCAATGGCTGCTAAACAACCTTGAAGCATATTTACAACATATGAAGCTTCTGTAATAGGGTCTGAAATTTGATTAACATATTGTAGAAAAGCTTGAAGCAATCCGATTGTTAGCGTTCCTTGGATGGCTAAAGTAGCCCCCATTAAGGCACTGCTGATATACGCCAATTGAGTAATGCTTCTCATGATAGGATAGATCGCAAAGTTAACAAATTGGGCCTTTTTATGTGCTTTATATTGTTCGTCGATTAATTGATTGGCTTTTTGAATGACTTCTTCTTGTTTATTAAAAGCTTTAATAATCGTGTTTCCAGAATAATATTCCTCCGTAGCGCCACTTAATTTTCCTAAGGTATACATATTGTCGCCAAATAACGTTTGATTCTTTTTAGAAATGACTTTCGTGACAATAATATTGATCAGGATCATAAAAATAATGATCAAGGATAAACGGCCGCTAACATAAATCATTAGACTCAACCCAACAATGACAATGATGATTGAACTAATAAACTGATTAAAACTCATGACAATAAAGTTCGCTACTTTATCTGCATCGGCTGTCGTTCGACTTAATAGATCGCCTACTTGTGTTTGATCGTAAAAATTTAAAGGCAATTTATTTAGTTTAGCTGTTAATTTCTTTCGTAAGGTTAGACTGGCTTCTTCGCTGACAGATGCGATTAAATATTCTTGGAAGTAATTACAAATAAATATAATTCCAGCAATGACCAATA
>NZ_JBEMBC010000087.1:0-9958 GCF_040274425.1 Carnobacterium sp. | reverse complement strand
TTCATATTTACAAATTCCCAATCATATTTTATGAATTTTTAATCTTATTTGTGTTTATTTATGCTAGAATAACTTGAAATCATTTAGAGATTCATATTTAAAGAAATACGATGAATAATCTGCTCCACATCATTTTTAATCATAATAAATTGTATTTCTTTAGCTAACCAACTATTTAAATCATCAAACGTATAATTATTTTTGCGCAATACAGTATCTATGGGACAGTCCAAGACGCCATCAGCGTTGACTAGAACATCCGATTCCTCTACATCTAGTTGAATCGTCTCATCTCTTCCTATAACCACATAAATATATTTTACTTGTTTATGGACTGCTAGTTTGTCTAGCTGATTTTCATTTGTAATATTCTTTCCCTACTTCCCGGTTCTTTTATAAAAAATAACCGTTTTTAATTATTTATACGCTTATATCTTTAGTTAAACGAGTTTGTTTACTGCTTTATTATACCTGTTACAAACTGGTTTATTACAAAAGGTTATCATAATAACTAGGCTATTATTAGGAGGCTGTCAAATGTCTGACATACATGTTCCAATTGGTTCGACTTTAAAAAAAATCAGAGAAAATAAGGGATATACCCAAAAAGAGATCTCGGATGATACTATGGCTCGTTCAACTTACACAAAGTTTGAAAATGATGATATCACACCTACTCTTTCAAAGTATCTCGCTATACTGGATCATATGGATATGACACACGACGAATTTATCTATATCTTAAATGATTGTGAATTAGGACAAAAAGAAACCATTCTCTATTTATTTAAACAATTAGAAAAAAAACCGACTCGTGAATTGCTCGATGAGATTATTGAAAAGGGCGAAGAATTAGTACGGAAGCGTTACGACCAATTGACAATGGATATTCTTGACGCTTGTCGTGGGTACATTGTTTTATTAGATGAACACGACTTAACAAAAGCGAAGGATTATGCAAAGCAAGTCTGGAAACGCATGGAGACGTTGGATAATTGGTACTTAGCAGAATTGCATATCATGAATAGCATTTTGTATTTATTTGACAGTGAAACTGCCTCTCGCTTAACAGATCGGGCCTTGTCAAATTTAGCTCAATACCCAAATATTGAAGAAACGATCACTTTAAAAATCAGTTTTTTACTGCATGTGACCAATTTGCTGATGATAGATAAAAAATACGAACAAGCATTATTCTATATTAAGCAAATGGAGACAGAAAGCTCACAAAACGACTGCTCGGTCATGTTGGCTATTTCGTTGGTCCGTAAAGAAGTTTGTATGACCAAAATCGGTGATACATCTGAATCAGGACTCATTGACAGAGCCATTCGTATTTTAGATATTTTGAATAAACATGATTTAAAAGCATTGGTTGAAAAAGACCCAGAGAACTTCTTTAATCTCTATTCAAGCTAACTTAAAGATAATGTGAAAACTGAGATTTTAATCAGTTGAGACTGATTTGGAATAAAAAATGCATTTAATTTACATTATCAGCGGTAATGGACAAGTTAGCGAGTAAATCCACAGAACTTGTCCAGTTTTGTGCTTTTTGGGACAGTAAAAAAGCCGCTTCTCTTCTTGAGAATCGGTTCCGGATTTTTCTATAGCAATAAAAATTTAGGTAAATGAAAAAGGCTGAACTAACTTTGAGTTAGGCAGCCTTTACTTCATTTTTAATAAGAATCACTTTCCCAGCCATTAGCTTTATATGCATTTACCATATTCTTGTTGTGTTCATCGGTTGCATAACTAATTTCTACTGGCCTCAAATGAATATCATACGTATCTTCATTTTTATCAACTGAAATCACTTCAATTTTAGCTGGATCCACAAACATTGAATCTTTAATCAAATCGCCTTTTTGAGGAACATCTTTTGATTCATAAGGCTTTTTCAGCGTAATGATTTTTTCAGGGCTTTTTACATTGATTGTACGATATAGTGTCATTTCCATTGTCTTTCCTCCAATAGTTCTGTCTTCAAGTAAATCATATCACAACTTTGGGATTGGTACGAATGGAACACTCACCAAATAGATTTAAACTAGTTGACATCTTGAATAAATAAGATTATTTTCTGTGTTTCTTTGTCCACTTTTCTGGATTTTAGATATACTTCCTTTTATACCTCTTACAATTTACTTAGTTTTCCTTTGATTGTTTCAATATGTAATTGCTTTGTTTCATCATCAGCATGCATAAAGGGTTTAAGTATTTGAAAATAGTATTTTATATCCTCTGTTGTTAGCTTTGGTGAAGTATTTTGTAATTCTCTTTTAAGTAATGCTTTTAGCTGATTTCTTTTTCCCACACTCACATTTGAACTCGTAACGGTTATTTTCTTTAGTTCACAATTATTACTGAAAATAATAAAAGACTGCATCAATGATTCATCAGTAATATCTAAAGCTTCTTGCAAAGCTTTAATGTGACCTTTATTTTGCCAAATAGGATTAAAAAATTTGAACTTCTTTTTATTTGGAAAAGTCTGAGTCCAATTACGATGTTTTTCATCTCCAAATATCCATCCGCTATAATTTTTTGATTCAATAACAAAAAATCCATATTTTGTTATCATAACCAAATCAATTTCGGTCGTACTACCATCCTCTTTAGGAATATAAAGATTCGTCAATATTAATTTTGTCCCTTTTATTTTTTCAAGAGTCCGATATATATTGTATTCACCCATGTTTCCTTTATCAAATAAAGTTTGCCAAAAAGTATGATTACTTGCGCGTTGATAATTTGAATCATTAAAATCCAAATAGTTCATGAAAATGATTATTCCAAATACTAGTATATACATAACAAATAACATTCCTATAAGTGCTACCATTAATTCTATTTCCTCCACATTTCTTATTTCATTCCTTACTAATCATACCTTAAGTTGAGTAGAATAAAAATAAAGGATTCAATGAAAAACACTTAAGATTCATTCTTAAGTGTTTTTCTAACTTTTTAAATTGTATCAAACTGAAAAATTGTTTCTGAAATGACTTGCCTTTCTATTCTTTATCAACTGTTGTTTTTATTCATTTTCAAATAATCCACAGCTTTTTTTAACCCTTCTAAACCATCCATTACTTTCTTTCGCGGACAACCGATATTCATCCGAAGGAAGTCTTTTCCTTGTACTCCATAGATTGATCCGTCCATAATAGCAACTTCTCCAATTTCGATAAGAGCCTGTTGCAGATCTTCCATCTCGAAAGGCAATCCACTGATATCGATCCAGGCTAAGAATGTTGATTCTGGGATGGTAAACTTAATTTCTGGAATCTGTAATTTTAAGTAATTAGCTACGACAGTTAGATTACTTGAAATATACTCATTCAATTCGTCTACCCAATTTTGCCCACTGCTATAACCTGCCATGATGCTTTCAATACCCATAATGCTCGCAGATGACAAACCATCTCTATTTTTCAATACTTCTAAAAAATCTTCTTGCAATCTTTTATCTGGTATCAATGCATAGGAACCTATCAGACCCGAAGTATTAAACGTTTTACTTGCGGAAGAACAGATAGCTATTTGTTCAAATTTTGTTGCCACTGAAACAACTGGAAGATGTTGATAAGTTTCTCGAACAATATCCATATGAATCTCATCGGAAATCAAGAATACATGGTAACGATCACATAACTCAATCATTTTAGTCAACTCTTCTTTTGTCCAAACTCTACCTGTTGGATTCTGAGGGCTGCACAATAAGAAAATCGTAGTTTTTTCATCAGCTAATTTTTGCTCTAAATCGTCAAAATCTATTGAATAAATTCCGTTAATATAGTGAAGCGGATTTTCTGCTATCTCTCGTTTATTCGTGCGAATTGTTTTAAAAAAAGCATCATAGGCTGGTGTTTGAATGACTACTTGTTCTCCTACCTCCGATTTTAATTCAATTAAGCGTGAGATAGTATAAATGACAGAAGGTGAATAGACGATCCAATCTAAATCAACTTGGGTTGCAAATCGTTCTTTATACCATGAGACAATTGATTGTTTAAAATCAATATGGTTCCATCTAGTATAGCCGTATATTGGATGAGACTCTCTCTTTTTTAGCGCGTTATTAATAACGTCAGGGACAGCAAAATCCATATCAGAAATAGTAAAGGGCAATAAATCATTTACCCCAAAACGGTCTTCTATATAATCCCACTGCGTACAGTACGTTCCTTTCCTGTCAATCAATTCATTAAATACATTTTTTTCCAACACTACCGCACCCTTTTCGTTAGATTAATCGTTCTAATTGGTTTTTTAATGAAGCTACTTGAGTTCCGATGATGACTTGAAGATTCTGATCGTCTAATTTCATCACTCCCAATGCTCCATTAGCCTTTAATACTTCTTCATCAACTTCATCCATATTATGAACCACTAACCTTAACCGAGTAACGCAATTGTCCAATGAAGCTATATTTTCAGTACCACCTAAAGCAGATAGAATAACAGGAGCATCATATTTCCCTTTTTTCTTATGGCCTAACTCTTCTTCTGAATAATTTGTGTTGTCTTTATTAACGAGTTCTCTTCCTGGTGTTTTTAAGTTAAATCTCTCAATAGCAAATTTAAATACGAAGTAATAGATAGCAAACCAAGCTGCTCCTACTAACAAGACCAAATACCACTTTGTTTGGTTTCCTTGTAATACGCCAAAAATAAGGAAGTCTAAAATTCCACCATCGGTATTTCCAATTTTAACGTTCAGTAAAGCCATTACCATAAAACCTAATCCAGTCATAATCACATGGAATAAGTACAATAATGGAGAAACAAATAAGAATAAGAATTCAATCGGTTCGGTAATCCCGGTTACAAAAGTTGCTAAAACACCAGAAATTAATAATCCTTTAATTGCCGATCTATTTTCTGGTCTAGCTGTTTTATACATGGCTAATGCAGCAGCAGGCAGACCAAACATAAAGGTCGGCATTTTCCCTTGTGATAGAAAAGCGGTAGCATCTGCACTGATTGGAAGTCCTTCTTGCAATTGAGCATAGAAAATATTTAATGCTCCCGAGACAGTATTTCCATCAACAATTTGTGTTCCACCAGCTTCTGTAAATCGAATCATCGATACTAGAATATGATGTAACCCAGTTGGTAACAGCAATCTTTCTCCAGCACCAAATAAAAATGGGCCAAAGCTTCCAGCACTTTGAATCAGATTTCCAATACCTGTAATTGCTGCTCCAAATATTGGCCAGATCATTGGCAATGTCAAACCAACTATACTTAAAACTAAAGATGTAATGATTGGTACAAACCTAGCTCCACCAAAAAATGCGAATGCATCTGGCAATTGAATCTCAGAGAACCGTTTATGTAGCGATGAAACAACAATACCTACAATAATCCCACCTAGAACACCCATTTCAATCGTTTGGATGCCCATTACCATTCCTTGTCCTGCTTCTCTCAAAACTTCTGGATCAGCCAAGATATTGGCTTCAGTTAGATAAAAATTAATGGATAAGTTCATGATGATGTACCCAACTAGTCCAGAAAACGCTGCTACTCCTTTATCATAACGGGCTAGCCCTAAAGGAATCGCCATTGCAAACAAGACAGGTAAATACGTAAAAGCAAATCCGCCTATAGTAGATAAAAACCGGAAGAATACTTGCAAATACTCATTGCCAAGAAAAGGCATAATTTCAAGAGTCGTTGCACTTGTAAATGAGCTGCCTATTCCCAACAACAATCCCATAAACGCTAATAAAGCGACCGGCAACATGAATGTTTTGCCTAAGCCTTGAAAAAACTCCCAAAAACTTCCCTTACCTTTTTTCATTATTTTCTCTCCCTTACTCTTTTGTATCTTCAAGATACCTTTTCGCCACACCTCAAGCAAGCGTTTACATAATTTTCGAAAAGTGTTACAAAAAATGTAAGGATATACAAGAAGCAACTATTTATTTAGTGTGTTGTTTGATGTACTCAATGATTACTAGATCCATTAACAAGTTAAGAGTAAATCTAGAACTCATATCAATTTCATCATAATAATGACTTTCTGAATATGCCATAAGAGTTAAATCAGCTAAAAATTCTATTTGACTGCCTTGCGTACCTGTTATAAGAATCAATGGTACATGCCTTTGTTTTAAAATAGTAGCGTATTCTATCAGGTGTAAGGTTTCACCACTATGGGATATTAGAATAGCAACATCTGTTGGCTTTAAATGATTAGCAACTGCCCTTAACTCATCCCAGTCATTTCTAGCAGAAGCTATTTTCCCTGCAAATGTCAGTTTTCTTGCAGCTTCACTGCAAAATGGAAAAGACGCTCCTACACCAAAAAACTCTACTAATTGACTGGCGTTTAATAACTCAACTGCATTTAATACATTTTCTGTATTTAAAGCATTCACTGTTTGATTCATTTCGTTTTTAAAACGGCTAACATGTCTAGCTATTTCTCCAACTCCTTTTTCTTCCTGATGTTGTTCTTCTTTTGTTCCTTTGTACTGATCTAAAGCATATTTTAATTGCTGGTAACCTTTAAAACCTAATTTCTTACATGTACGGCTAACAGTAGCAGTCGATACATAGATAGTGTTAGCAAATTCCTCTATGTTTAATCCTGATACTTTATTTGGGTATTTCAACATGTATTCTAATACTTGAGATTCTAATGTACTCAATTCTTTTCGTTTAACCAATAATTTCTTAAAAAAGAGATTAGCCTCTGACAAACTTTTTCACTCTCCTATGTTTAATTTACTTATTAGTAAAAATAATTTACTTCTTAATGAAGCCTGCATAATATTTCTATAACTATTCTATCTAACTCATGATAACTTAAAATAATAAAATAAAAAATGATAGATTATAAAAAAAGAATACTTAAGATTTCCTCTTAAGTATCCACTAATTAACTTTATGGAATTGCTAACATTTCTACCTCTTCTTATATTGATCCATTTCTTCTCTTGATTGTTTAATTCTTTCATTACCAGCTATGTAGTTTTTAGATAGGAAGGTATAAAAGATAACATCAATGGCAATCATTTGAGCATGTAGCGAGCTAGAAATAAATTGATTACCCGTTTCAATTGTTTTAACGGTCTGAATGGTATAATCAGCTTTGTTGGCTAGGCTATTTTGTCCGAATTGAGTCAATCCAACAGTTTTTATAGAGTTTTTTTTGGCTAATTTAATCAGTTCGACAATTTCCCTTGTCTCCCCTGAATTAGAGATGCCGAAAAAAAGAGCATTTTTTGGAGCTGCTCCTAGCATAGATACCAATTGATGATTATCGGTAGGGCAAATAAATACTTTGCCCACTTTACTCCATTTTTGCACCATATTTTCAGCAATGATCCGTGAATTACCCACACCATACACATAAACGATAGAAGCAGCTTCAATTAGTTCAACAACTCGCTCACTATCAAACTCATTCATCAATGAAATGGTTTCTTCCATTGATTTAAAGGCATTAGCTAATAGTTTGCTTTTGATCGTGCTGATTTTTTCTTCTGCCTCTATTTCCGCATAACCAGATTCATCCACTGATACAATTTCTGCAGATAAGTTTACTTTTAGTTTTGTAAATCCGTTAACGCCAATTCGATTGCACAACCGAATAACAGCCGTCGAATTTGAATCTGCGGCTATTCCCAGTTGTGCTGTTGTCATTTTAATAGTCTCTTCCGGATTTTTAAGTATGTACTCGCCGATTTTCCTTTCAGAATTAGGCAAATCATCAAGGACACTTTTAATTCGACCTAGAATATTATTTCTAATCATGTTGTTTCACCTCGTATAATCAAAAGATACAGGAATATTCAAGAGAAAGCAATCTAATGATAATACGTTATCTTTCCTAGTATGACAGGTTTCGTTGCGCCTGTAGCACTTGGAACATTGCTTGGCAAATGATGAATGGTCTGGTTCGCTAATATAGTCATTGCAATCGCTTCTTTAGCTTCAGAAGAAAAGCCCACTTCTTCTTGGATACGCACCGTTATTTCAGGTAACTGTTCTTTAATTATTTGAACTAAAGTAGGATTGTAACTTCCACCACCTCCGATAATAAGATCTGTCTGTTGATCGATAAATGGGCGTATATTTACTGCAATAGACTGTGCCGTAAATTGAGTGGCTGTTGCAATGATGTCATCTGGTGCTACCTTATTTTGCCATTGTCCAATGAGATTTGCTGTATACTCTTCTCCAAAATCTTCTCTTCCGGTAGTTTTAGGGTGTTTTCTTTCAATATAAGGATGAGCCATCATCTCACTTAACATTTCTTGGTCTACTATCCCTTTAGAAGCATGCTCACCATTATTATCGTAATTTTCTTGATAAAAGTGCTGGCACAATTCATCAATAATCATATTCCCAGGTCCTGTATCAAACGCAAGAACATCTTCCATTTGTGCTCCAGCAGGGATTACCGTCACGTTGCCGATGCCACCAATATTTTGCAATAAACGTGTCCGTTCAGCGTCTCGATATAAGACAAATTCAGAATACGGCACAATTGGAGCACCTTGACCATTTACGGCCATGTCTCGTGTTCTAAAATCGGATACGACCATTGTTTTAGTTTCTTCCGCGATAACTGATGACTCCCCAATTTGCAAAGTAGAAGCTAACTGATGAGATCTAGGAACTGGCAAATGGTAAATTGTTTGACCATGTGAAGCTACAAAATCGACTTGTTCAAGCGGGAAGTCTGCTTTTTCACACACTGCTTTAACAGCTTCACTAAAGACATACCCTAATTCAACATTTAAACTGCAGATTTTATCGACTGAAGACGTTTCAATCGATAAGACCTCTTTGATTTTTTTAACAATTTTAGCACTTAATGGATAAGTTGTAAATTCCACTAATTGAACAGTTGTATCGGTATTGGTTCCATGTATCTCTACTAATGCAGCATCAACGCCATCTAGAGATGTACCTGACATAATTCCGACTGCAAAGGCCATTTTATCACCTCGATTATTTTTTTAGAGCATTCAATTCTTTTTGCATCTCAATCATTTGCATGATCAAGGTTTGTTCCGCCATTGACGTCATCAATTGGTCTTGCGCATGGATCAACAGTAAACTGATTTTGATGTCTTCTCCGCGAATTTCATCTTGAACCATTTTCGTTTGGGTATTGTGAGCTAGGTTCATTTCTTTTTTGCACTCTTCCATTAATTGATCGCATTCTTCGTATGAACCAGCACGAGCTTTTTCTAAAGCTTCATACGCTAACGCTCGAGCATTTCCTCCGTGTCCAATAATGTCAAAAATAATCATTTCCAAATCTTCCATTTTTGTCTGCTCCTTTAATCGTTTGATTTTAGTTTAAATTGAAATTTTTGCCACGGTTTTAAATAATCCAGTAAAAATTGCTCTTCTTCTACTACATGTCCGACTACATTTGATTTCCCGGAATTTTTCATGGGCTTCAAGGCTACTTGTAATTCACCGGCATAATGCGCATATAAAGACGTTTCGATAATAATATCGCCTTTTTTCATGTCCGGTGTGTTGAATGGAACAAATTCATGACCTTTATACTTCACACGGCTTTGAGTCGAGCGAACCACATAATCCGATACATCTCCGCGATTAAAATGGAATTCTTCTACGACGATTTTTTCTTCCAGTTCAGGAACGCTCTCTTCTAATTCACACATAAGTGTTAATTGGTAAGGATTAATTTCACTTAAGGCTTTCAGCTCAGCTTCACTAGCAAATGCATTAGCAATAATCACGTCATCAATAACTTCAGTTGCCCATAAATGTTTGGCTTGAACCTCAATCGGCCATTCACGATGCATTTCCAATGTACATAGCCCTTCATCTACCGGCCAAGGACCAATGTGAGCTGATGGCGAATTGACAAAAGCAGCCGTTACTAGCCCATGTTCTTTGTATTGCTTACTCGTTTCGATAAAATGATCATAATTCAAACCCGTGTAGCGGTGTG